>JAQBNX010000322.1 GCA_028288385.1 Spirosoma sp. | reverse complement strand
CCAGGTGTTTGCCGAACGCCTTAACCAGTACATCAACCGCTACGTTCACGAGACCAACGGGTTGGAGGTTGAGGTACTAACCACGGGCTCACAGGCCCATCGTCTTACCTCCACGCAGGTTTTAAACCTGTTTCGGATTGTACAGGAAGCCCTGAACAATGTGCTTAAACACGCCAGGGCTACCCGGGCGACGGTGCGGCTGGCTGTCCAACCCGATGGTCGAATCAACCTGTCCGTTCACGACAACGGCCGGGGGTTTACCTGGACAGACGGCCAGGCGGGCGAAACGGTGCCGGAGCAGCACTATGGCCTGAAAAATATGCAGACCCGCGCTCAGGAACTGGGTGGTACGTTCCAGATTTTTGCGGACGAGGGAACAACGGTGGAGGTGGAGGTTGATGGATGATAAACGGGTACTGCCCGATTTCATGACTGGGTTAGTACGTATCTAAGCCGTGGTCCCAGGAAAGAAGTATAAGACACGTAGTTTTTGCGCATCACTTACCGTCAACAGGTGCATACAATTTTAATGCTATTTATGTTGTGTACCATATCGGTATGAAAAAGCCTGATAAGAAAGACGCCTAGAGAAAAGAATTAGGGATAAAATCTAACAAGCTCACGGCAATAGCGTCATCCTAACAAAGAGGGAAACAACTGCCATCTCCATAGCTTTATAAGAAATTACCAATAACCCTGTGAAGATTAGGTAGCAGGATAAGCCTTACCCGAAGACATTATTTCACGGTGATACTTCCCCGCATAACCGGGTGAATCGAACAATAATACACAGCGCTTTGCTGGACATTAAGCGACCAGGATTTACCTACACCCAACGGTGAAGAGGTCCAGCTTTTTTTGGCAGCTTCGGTGACATCATGGACTACCAGGTCATGATTGACAAACATCACTTTATCTCCTTGATGAACTACCAAAGCCGCCGGATTAAACTTCATGCCTGAGATTTCAACCGTATACACCCGTGGTGCAGACAGGTCTTTGCCCCGCTTTCTGGTACCCGGTGCGTTGAACAAAGCAAGAAAGATGATCAACTCCAGGAATATATATCCATACCACCGGTAGCTGAACCCTTTCATTGGACAACGTTTTTTTGTAACATTTCGGCATGCCCCAAATGTGCTTTAAGGGCTGGCAACACATTCTGCAGTAATTGTTTTAATTCGGCATTATCCGTGTCAGGAATTAACAGCGTTTGAACGGTATTAATTACCGCTTTATGATAGCTCACTTCGTTATCGATATAGGCTTTATCAAAGACTTTGCCCGATTTATCATTTAACGTTTTCTTTGTTTGAGCTGCATCAGCTAACAGTTTTTTACTGACAGCATTGTCTTTTGGGGTTACCCCTAGTTTTTTAACCAGGGCGCTGGCCTGCTCAATAACAGCAGCATGATCTCGTTTCATGGTCTGGGCAAACTTGAGCACTTTGGTATTTTTCGATTTTGCTTCGGCTATGTCAGCGTAACTCATGTCGATCTGGTTGGCAGCTACGGCTACCGAAGCCACTTCCGCATCGGACAAACTGGGATTGCTTTGAGCATTTACCAGCAGTGGAAACGCCAGTGAAGCCAGTATAATGCCTATGCAACTGAGAGATACGTAATTGGGATTTTTCATGGTCGTTTGTTTTATTTTAGTTTATCTAGTTGTGACGTAGTACGACAGAATAGATCCGTTTAACCGGTAATCTACCTTGGTTTTTCACTGAGGAAAGATTAACTTCCTGAGCTTACCTGCGTCTATATAGACTTAGAGAAACTGCGACGGAAAAGGTTACAGCCAATTCTATTTTTCATGTTTCGAATAGCACAGATTGGGGGTCTGCACCGTGTTGACTAAGCACACAAGCAATACGCTGGATCATCTGGTCAGGGCCACATAGGTAAAAGCATTTATCAAACGTTTGGACGTATGTTTCCAGAAACTCCTCATCGAGGTACCCTTTAAGGTATGTTCCTGCATCCTGCCGGGTTATAATGAAAATGACATTTTTGCCTAAGTACGCCTGCAACTCTTGTTCATAGATTATGTCGGTAGAGGTTCTGTTGGCGAAAAACAATTTATTATTTCCCAGGCGGTTATCTTTATGAAGCTGGCGCAGGATGGCCATAAAAGGGGTTATTCCGGCGCCACCCGCAATGAAATAACCTTCTCCTTTATAGGCAATGGCACCCCAGGGCTCCTCGATGATGAGTTCATCTCCTTCGTGAAGCAGTCCCATTTGATGGGTCACTCCGTCGTGGTCATCGTAACATTTAATTGTAAATTCCAGGTAATCATCGTCGTTAAGCGAGGTAAAGGTGAAAGGCCGTTTTTGATCTTTCCAGGATGGTCTGTTGATGGCTACGTCCGTAGCCTGGCCCGGTACAAACGTATAGTTAGCCGGTTTAGGCAGCCGGATACACCGGACGTTGTGCGTTACTGGCTTGATGGATTCTATTTGAACGACATATTCCATAGGATCACACGTTACAGAGATAAAAGCGAATGGAGTTGATGGCGGGTTGACTCGGTCAGGAATTGACCGTGCAGGCTGCTGGTCAGTGTTGTGCATCCAACATCGTTGACACCCCGGGAGGCAACGCACAAATGTTCAGCTTTAATGAAAACGGCTACATCGTCAATCTGTAAA
>JAQBNX010000508.1 GCA_028288385.1 Spirosoma sp. | reverse complement strand
GCTAATTAAACTTGATAGGTCAACACAGCTTAGTGTGGTTCAAGAAAGCGAGCCTGAATACGGATTTGCTAAACGAGTTGAATCAACCATTCAGAGAATCGTCAGAAATACTGACTTAGCAAACCGTATTAAAGAGATTTATGAATACGAATGTCAGGTGTGCCGAATGCAACTAATTACTAACAGTGGTCTCTATGCTGAAGCCGCCCACATTAAGCCGTTGGGTCGACCTCATAATGGTCCTGACATTCTGGCTAACATATTATGCCTTTGTCCAAACCACCATGTTATGTTTGATTTTGGCGGATTCGGCATTGCCAATGATCTAAGCCTAATTGGCCTTACTGGAATGCTGTTTACCAAGGTTAATCACCGGTTAGCTGAACAATACCTTCAGTATCACCGTGAGCATTTTCTGCTTAACGACTGGTAATAAAAGTCCTATATTAAAACGCAATTCCCTCCTCTGTTAGCAGCCTCGCCAGATTTAGTACAACATCGTCGAGCACCGGTACCTCAACATCCCAATCCTGAGTGAGCCAGGCCGCAGTGCGGGTCGCAAAAAATATCTTTTTGGGCTGGGTCGTAATCCAGATTACGCGCTCAACGCCGAAGTCGAGTAACCGCTCAGTTTTCTCGTAAACGTAACCGGATTCTTTGCCTTCAAACTCCTCTGGCTCGATGTTAACATCCACTTCAATGGCGACGAGCGGGGACGTATCGAAGTATTTATTCGTTAAAAACAAGTCGGCAGATTTGTCGAAGATGGCAATGTCATTGGAAAGGTTGTTTCCACGATCTAAGTGAACGCCTGATTCGTTGGTAACGACTAAGTACCGTTTGCGGTTGATGGTACGGCCTAAGAACATGACCAAGGTGGCGACCAAAGCGGCCTGCAACGAGCTACTTCCCATAATTTCGGCGGGTTTCCTTTTGCCGGCTACTACGTCGCGGTACCCCCGACGGTAGAGTGGTCTACCGTTCAGCGTTTCATAAATCAAGTAGGACGGAACGCCCGGTTTCCTCCGCTTAATTGGCGCTGTTATGACCGTTACAGGCATACCTTACGATGCTTATGTGATTGGGCAATACTACGCATTTTAATCTTATTTCATCTTTACAATCGTTACGCCTGCACCACCCCGGTCGGCGTGTTCGTCTTCCATCTTGCCAACCTGCTTGTAGCCACGCAGGTGATTACGAACCAGCGTTCGCAGAATGCCGTCGCCCTTGCCATGAACGATACGTAGTTCGGGGTAACCGAGCATCAGCGCGTCGTCGAAAAAGCGGTCTACTTCACCAATGGCTTCCTCACCCCGCTTGCCCCGGATGTCGAGGTTAAAACTGAAGTTCAGCATCTTCTCGTTCATGTCCATTCCCTGGGAGCGGGGCCGATCGTCGCGCACATCGGTGGCTTCCTTAAACGTCTTCCGGCTAACCTTTTCGAGCCGGTTCAGCTTAATGTTTGACTTCAAATCACCAATGCGAACTTCGGCGTCTTTGCCGCGCAGAGCCAGCACTTCTCCGATTGCGTTCTGCCCTGCTAAACGGACGTAACTGCCCACACCTATAGCTCCACTATCCGTTTCAAACTCCAGCTCAGTTGATCTGGGCTTTTCAACCGGAGTCATAACTTCAGTCTTCAACTCTTTCTGTTCAAACCGTTCCAGTTCCTGCCGAACCTGCCGGGTTGAGTCGCGTTCGGCTTTGTTTTCCTTAATCTCACGAATGGTGCTCTCAATGCGCTGATTTGCTTCTTGCACTAACGCTTTAGCTTTCTGCTTGGCGTCATTAATGAGTTGCTTCTGCTCGTTATCCAGTTTGGTTTTCAGGGCGGTATACTCGGCAAGCTGCTGGGCTACCTTACGTTGATTGATGCTGATTTCCAAGTTCTTCTCCGAGAATACGCGCTTTTCGATGTCCAGTTCTTTGAGGAGTTTCTCGAAGTTTACCTGCTGATTACCGAGCTTTTCCTTAGCCCGGTCGATCACACCCTTTGGCAGACCTATTTTCTGGGCAATTTCAAACGCAAACGACGAGCCCGGCCGCCCAATTTCGAGTTGATAAAGTGGCTCCAGGTGTTCGCCATCGAAGCGCATGGCCCCATTGATCAGGCCCGGCGTTTTGTCGGCAAAAACCTTCAGGTTCGTATAGTGTGTGTTGATGACGCCATAGGCCCCCGATTTGTTGAGGTCTTCCAGAATCGACTCTGCTACAGCCCCGCCTAACCCCGGCTCGGTGCCGGTCCCAAATTCGTCGATCAGGAACAGCGTCCGTTTGTGCGCCCCAATCAGAAACTGCTTCATGGCCGTCAGGTGTGAGGAGTACGTGCTGAGGTCATTTTCGAGCGACTGTTCATCGCCAATGTCGATAAACAGGTTCTGGAATACACCCATGTCTGAGTACTCGGCTAAGGGCACCAGCAGGCCACATTGTAGCATGTACTGAATCAGGCCAATGGTTTTCAGCGCTACCGATTTGCCTCCCGCGTTGGGACCCGAAATAATCAGGATACGCTGCTGTTCGTTGAGTTCGATACTCAGCGGCACTACACTCTTGGCCTCGCCCGGCGCCTGGTGCTTCATGAATGACAGAAGCAGCAGCGGGTGGCGAGCGCTGGTCCAGTTTATAACCGGCCGGTTTTGGAACATTGGCATCCCGGCGTCCAGTTGAACAGCCAGTTTGGCCTTTGCCCGGATAAAGTCGATCTGCCCTAGAAATCCAACGGCTCGTTTAAGCCCCTCAAGGTGGGGCCGGATCTGGTCGGTGAGGGCAAGCAGGATGCGGTAGATCTCGCGTCGTTCGGCATATTCGAGTTCGCGTACTTCGTTGTTTGCGTCGAATACCTCGGCTGGTTCCAAAAACACCGTTTGGCCCGTCTGTGACTCGTCGTGCACAAAACCCTTTATTTTGCGCTTATGCTCGGCGGCAATCGGGATCACCAGTCGGCCCCCACGAACCGTCAAATTGAGATCGTCGGGAATCCAGCCGTTCTGCCGGGCCTGCCGCACAATCGTGTCGAGCCGTTTGCGCAGGTTAGCCTGCTCGCTGATGATACGCCGGCGGATGGACGCCAGTTCGGGTGAGGCCGAATCGCGCACCAGTCCCCGGTCGTCGATGATACGGTCGAGCGAAGCGATTAAATTTTTATCGACACTTACCGGACCTGCCAGTTCGCTCAGGTACGGAAATTGGGTGTCATCCTCACGTTTTTCGAGGAATCGCAGGCAGTCCTGAATAGTTTTTAAGGCCAGTTTAAGATCGAAAAACTCAGCTTCTGTCAGGGCTAAGCCTTCTACGCGGGCGCGACTCAGTTGCTCCCGAACATCGATGTAATTTGATTGCGGAAAGTCTGTTTCGTACTGAACAATCTGCTTAAACTCGTAGGTCTGGCGCAGCAGTTTGTCGATCAGGGCGTGATTATCGGAAAAACGGACCCGGTCAACGTAGTCCTGCCCCAGTGGGCTGATGCAGGCCTGCTTGATGAGTTCACGAATTTTATCGAAACCTAATTTGGATTCTAACGTAGCAGGATAAAGCATTTAAGAAAAGAAACGGCGATTCGTACAGGTGCCTGTTAAGACAACATTTTTAGGAAATGGGAGGTTCGCCCAAAAAATAGCGCTTACTAATTGTGACCGATTTTATATTCCTTAGTCTTATAAACAGTTTTAAGTTATTGGTGTTAAGTCTACTGCTTAGAACTACTAAACAAAATGAGAATATTGGTTCTTAAATAATGACACCTAAACGGATAGACTCTACCATGAACACGCACTTAGTCGCTCATTATGGCAGCACTGCACCGGTGTTTGTCTATGCTGAAACCCTGGAGGAGGCTCGCTCGTCGGCCCTCACGCTATCGACTAGTCCTAACTGCAAGCCGGATGATATCGTGTCCATCGTTGATACCGTCAATGACTCAATCGTTTATTATGGCAAACGGGATGAGGTTATTGCCAGGTTTTATGCAGACAACGATAAAAAGACGACTACGGGGTCTTCCTGGTTCCTTCCGTTTAAACAACTGATTACCTGGGTCAGGCTCAAAGTAGCAGGACCAATAATTGGCTAACGGTTTTTTCTGTTATCTACTACCCTCTGTAAACGGTTCATGAGTCTCGCAATTATGGGCGGACACATGAGCCGTTTTCTCTTTAAGCGCCCGTGGCGAACTGGCAGTAGCAATCCGGTTAGCCTACTGGTATTGTAGCCTAAAAGAATTCACTATTTAAACCCATATGTGAGAGAAATAAGTAACTTACCCGGCGGTTTTGACCGGACCTATTACCGGCGTATGTTACCGTCTACATGCTTACGCATCAACCTACTCAACTAGCCTTTGCTCAGCTTTTCGATGCCATGCCCGATGGCGTCGTTTATTTTAGTGCCGTACGCGACACCAGAGATCAGCAGATTGTCGATTTTATGATCGACTACGCTAATCCAATCGCAGGCAAAACGTTACAGAATCCATATCAGATAGCGGCTGGCACCTTACTGCGGGACAATAACCGGCCTGAAGGTACCAACACCGATCTTGCTTTTACGCAGTCAAAGGTAATAGTGGAAACGTTAAAGGCCGTTATAGAAACGGGGCTGCCGAATGTAGTTGAGTACTTTAACGAAGCCCTAAACGAGTGGTTATCCGTTACCCGCGCCAAAGCGGGCGATGGGGTACTTACCATCACCCGCATCATTACCGCCAGCAAACAGGCTGCCCTGAACTCCGAACGGCAGGAGACACTGCTGAACGATATTCTGAACACATCGCTAAATACTAAATTCGTTTACGAAGCCATCCGCGATGATGGGGGACAGATTCAGGATTTCAGGGTGTTGCATGTCAACGAACGGGCACGTCAGGATGTAATAACCCGGTTAGGAGTTGACCCGGTCGACAAAACACTACTGGAAATTAATCCCAACGCCCGGCAAATGGGCCGGTTTGATCAGTTTTGCCAGGTAATTGATTCGGAACAACCCATTCAGACTGAGCAGTTTTATCCAGAGCCGCAGCCAATCTGGTATAATTTTGCCATCACTAAACTAAATGATGGTGTTGTACTCACGGGCATCGATATCACCGACCAGAAACAAGTTGCGCTGGAAATGGAACGGCAGTCGGCCGAAAACCGGCGGCAGGCTAATTTTCTCAACAAGGTGTTAGACGCTTCCTCAAACGGTATCGTGTCCGAACGTGCCATTCACAATGAGGATGGACGTATTGTCGATTTCCTGATTACATCGGCTAATCAGCAGGCGGCCCAAATTGTCCATTCGACTGTGGAGGCACTAGTGGGGCGGAGCGATCTGGAACTGCATCCCGAACTACGTTTGACCGGGTTATTTGATGCCTATGTCAGAACGGTTGAAACGGGGCAGCCACAGTTTGTTGAAACCTACTACAGCGATGGTCGGCTGGATCATTGGTTACATGTTAATACCCGTAAACTGGCTGACGATGAACTGGTCATTACGTTCCTGAACGTGTCGGATGTTAAGCAGACCCAGCAGGCTTTGGAAAAGTCACAGGCTAATCTGCAGGCCGTTATCGATACGTCGCAGACGGGTATTTTTGTGTTTAGTCCCGTGTATGACGAAGCGGGTAAGCACGTTGATTTTCGGTTTAAAACCATCAACCGGATGGTGGCGGCTCTCGTAGGCCAAACGCCGGACGTAGTGCAGGGGAGTGTGGCATCGGACTGGTTTAGCAGTTATCAGCAAACGGGCCTTTTCGACCGGTATAAACATACGTTCGACACCGGGGAAGATCAGCGGTTCGATATTCACTATGATGTGGATGGGCTGGATGTCTGGTTCGATGTGAAGGCCGTTAAATTTCACGACGACGTACTGGTTACGTATACGGATTATACCGACCTCAAGCAGGCGAAACAGGCCGTTGAGCAGCAGGCTAACCTGCTGGGCAGCATACTGGATAGCTCCAACAGCGGTATTATAGCGTTCGAGTCGATCCGTAATGAACAGGGGGCTATCGTCGACTTTCACTTTGCCACTGTCAACCAGGCCTGCGAGCGGCTTCTGGGCTTGCCGCTGGAAACTATGCGTGGCAATAAGCTTCTTACGCTGTTCCCCGGCAATGTAGAGACCGGGTTGTTTGCGCTGTATGTAAACACAACCGAAACCGGCGAACCAGGCCGCACGGAGGTACACTACAACCTGGATGGCCTGGATTTTTGGCTCGACATCTCAGCGCAGAAATTAGGCGATGGATTTGTAGTGACTTTCAGTGATATATCGATGCTGAAGCGGGCGCAGCAGGCCATTGAGGAGTCGGCGACGCAGCTTCAGAACGTTATCAATCTTTCGCAGACGGCTATATTCCTTCTCAAGCCGGTGTATGATGAGATGCCCGATCACCTACCCGGCACCATTACCGATTTTACCTACGAAGCCCTCAATCAGACGCTGGCCGATTACGTCAAACAAACACCGGAGGCAATGATTGGGACGCGGGTTAGCCAGTGGTTTCCGGCTTATAAAACGCAGGCAAACAATTTTCAGCGCTACTGCGAGGTGTTCCAGACTGGTCAGCCCCAGCGTTTTGAGACGCACTACCAGGGCGAAGGCATGGATTACTGGCTCGATGTTTCCGTAGCCCGTATGGAACAGCATATACTCGTTACGTTTAGCGATTATACGGATCTTAAAACACTACAGCAGCAACTGGAAGAATCGGCCACTGAGTTGCAAACTATTATCGATACGTCACAGACGGGTATTTTTCTATTTAGTCCGGTGCGCAACGAGGCTGATGAAGTGGTTGATTTCAGGTTCCGGGTGGCCAACCGGATGCTGGCCCACTACGTAGGGCAGGAGCCGGAAGCTATTATTGGTGGTTTGGGTAGCCAGTGGTTTCCCGATTACAAAACCAATGGCCTGTTTGAGGCTTTTCGGGATACGTACCTGACGGGCGAAACCCAGCGTTTAGATACTCATTACAAGGGCATCAACATTGATGTGTGGCTTGATATAATGTCTACCAAAATGGGCGATGAGGTACTTGTTACGTTTGGCGATTACACCCCCCTTATAAAACTCCAGCAGCAACTGGAGTCTTCTGTAGAAGACCTACAGCGCTCCAATCAAAACCTGGAGCAGTTTGCCTACATAGCGAGCCATGATTTACAGGAGCCGCTGCGCAAAATTCAGGCCTTCGGCGACATTGTTGAAACCCAGTACGGCGACATGATTGGCGAACAGGGTGCTGGTATGATTCGGCGGATCATAGGGGCAGCGGCCCGTATGCAGATACTCATTAAGGACGTACTGGCCTACTCACAGGTGGCTACGAAGGGCGATGCTATCAAGCCCGTGAATCTGGATGAGCTGGTAGCGAGCGTAGTCGATGATCTTGAAACCGCCATTGCTGAACATAAAGCCACTGTGGTCGTTAATTTGCTACCCACCGTTCTGGGCGATGCCGGTCAACTGCGGCAGCTGTTTCAGAATCTGCTCAGTAATGCACTCAAGTTTTTGAAACCACATCCTGCTCCGAACGAAACCAGCGCACCGGATGTGGAGCGGGCGTTTGTCAGGATTACGACCCAACCAGTAAAAGGGCGCGATGCCGGTATGCCCGTATTGCCCGGTGACGCCGACCGGTTGTTTCACCTCATTGAGATCGAAGATAATGGAATAGGCTTTGAAGCACATCAGGCAGAACGGATATTTCAGGTGTTTCAGCGGCTGCATAACCGAAGCAACTACGCCGGCTCGGGTATCGGGTTGGCCATCGTTAAAAAAGTGGTTGAAAATCACAACGGCTTTATTCAGGCAGTGGGGCGTCCGGGCGAAGGGGCTACGTTTCGCCTGTTGCTGCCTGCGTTAGTAGGGTGAGTTTTGGGCTTTCTTAGCAGTGAACAATAGGGGCAGAGCCGGCCCTACCCTCAGTTTTACACCTGATTCCGGCGGTTTCGTCGTTACTTTAGGGCCAGAATCAACCAAAACAGAGTTCATGCGCTTTTTCGCCCTTTTAATCAGCTTGCTGGTAGCCAGTTCCTGCAAACTTGCCGTGCCCAAGGTGGCCCTCGCTCAGTTTTCGTCGGATCCAACCGCTACCCCCGTATCACCCGGCCAGATCGATGAAGCATCGGGCATGGTCGACAGCCGCAGCCAGCCCGGCAACCTGTGGATTCAGCAGGATAGCGGCAACCCGGCCGAACTGTTCTTGCTGGGCTATGATGGCCAGGTGAAAGGCAAAATGGCGGTTTCAAACAGCAGCAACCGCGACTGGGAAGAACTCGCTATGGGCCCCGGACCAAAAGAAGGGCAGAACTACCTATACATTGGCGACATTGGCGATAACAACGGTCAGAACCAGACAAACCAGATTTACCGCCTTCCGGAACCAGCTAACCTGCAGACTCCCATTTCACAG
>JAQBNX010000289.1 GCA_028288385.1 Spirosoma sp. | reverse complement strand
ACCCGATGCCCTGAAAAAACGTTTCACGTATAAGTAAAAAGGCCTCAGCGTCTTTGCGCTGAGGACTTTTTGTGAAAATTATATGAGGCTATTAACTTATCCAACGCTTCCCTCCAGGCTGATGGCCAGAAGCTTTTGGGCTTCCACGGCAAACTCCATGGGCAATTGGTTTAAAACTTCTTTAGCGTAACCGTTAATGATGAGGGCCACGGCCTGCTCTGTTGGGATACCTCGCTGGTTGCAGTAGAACAACTGATCTTCCCCAATTTTAGAGGTTGTTGCTTCGTGCTCAACTGTCGCGCTGGCGTTGTCTACCTCCAGGTAGGGGAACGTGTG
Source organism: Spirosoma sp. (assembly GCA_028288385.1). GTDB lineage: Bacteria > Bacteroidota > Bacteroidia > Cytophagales > Spirosomataceae > Spirosoma. Next base: position 4,010 of record JAQBNX010000289.1, on the reverse strand, counting down.
CGCTCCGCACTTGTCACCCAGCAGTAAGGAGTCGCACTGCGAGTGGTTTCGGGCGTTTTCGGCGCGTTTCATCACCTTTACCAGACCTCGATAAGAGTTTTGGCTTTTACCCGCCGAGATACCTTTCGATACAATCCGGCTCTTGGTGTTTTTGCCGATGTGTATCATTTTGGTTCCGGTGTCGGCCTGCTGCATGTTATTGGTGACCGCTACGGAATAGAACTCACCAATGGAATTGTCGCCCTTCAGAATCACCGAGGGGTATTTCCACGTAATGGCCGAGCCGGTTTCAACCTGCGTCCACGATATTTTAGCGTTGGGGCCGTCGCAGATGCCCCGCTTGGTAACGAAATTATAAATGCCGCCGTTGCCTTCCTTATCGCCCGGATACCAGTTCTGCACCGTCGAGTATTTAATTTCGGCATTGGCCATGGCAATCAATTCGACACAGGCCGCGTGCAACTGGTTTTCGTCGCGCATGGGTGCTGTGCATCCTTCCAGATAGCTTACGTACGAGCCTTCGTCGGCCACAATGAGGGTCCGCTCAAACTGACCGGTTCCGGCCGCATTGATGCGGAAGTAGGTCGAAAGCTCCATGGGGCAGCGCACGCCCTTGGGAATGTAGCAGAACGAACCATCGGTGAAGACGGCTGCGTTGAGTGCCGCGTAATAGTTGTCTTTAGCCGGAATAACCGAACCAAGGTATTTGCGCACCAGTTCGGGATGTTTATGAACGGCCTCCGACATGGAGCAGAAGATGACGCCCCTTTCGGCCAGGTCTTTTTTAAACGTAGTGGCTACTGACACCGAGTCCATTACGGCATCGACCGCTACGCGCGGTCGATCGTTGCCATCACCCTCTTGACCAGCATTAATCGCTGACTCGTCTACTACGCCCAGCAGCCGTTTTTGCTCATTCAGCGAAATGCCAAGCCGCTGGAACGTATCGAGCAGTTCGGGGTCTATCTCGTCGAGCGAGCCAACGGTTTTCTTTTGTTTGGGCGCCGAGTAATAAATGATTGACTGGTAGTCAATCTTAGGGTATTTAACGTTCGGCCAATGTGGTTCGCTCATTTCCTGCCACATCCTGAACGCCTTCAACCGATCTTCGAGCAGCCAGTCTGGTTCATTTTTCTTGGCAGAAATAAAACGAATCGTGTCTTCATCAAGACCCATAGGAGCCTCATCGGCTTCAATGATCGTCTCGAATCCGTATTTATACTCGGAATTAGTTATGCTTTCTAAAATTTCCTCGTCCTTAGTCATGGTCGGTTGGGGCAGGGTTAATAAGCCCCGTTGCAGTATAATTTTAACAATTGGCCGGATGGGTACGTTCCGGCCAGATTGGACAAATATCGGAAACTTTCCCTTATTTTGAGTAACAGGCAAACACGACACCAACGGTGCTCAGCAGACTGAGTCCGGATAATTGATTGGCCGCTACTGATCGCCTTCGGTCTCGGTTATGTTTCTGTCCGCTACGTCTTCTTCCGTCAGCATTTCCTGATTGACAGCGTTGCTATCCGTATCGGGCAGTCCCGAACCAACAGGTTTGTTAGAAGGATCGTTAACTTCTTCCTTGACTGGTTCGGGACCCTGATTCTTAACAGGGTTCATGTAGTCTAACTGGGAGATGCCGCTGTTTGCATCTTCACCGTGTACCAGTTTCGTAATCACACCCTGATTCTCATCTTCAGCAGGGTTATAGTCGGTGTTGTGGTTAGGATTCATAGCGTTATTCTGTTTGAGGATGTAACAGACGGGTAGGGGAAAGGTTTCAGGATGCTTTTTACCTTACTCATAGAAGCGATAGTCATGAAACACCTGCTTTTCCTTACGCTCCTTACAATCGCCCGATTCGTTGGGGCCCAAACCACGCGCGAACCGCTGTTTACTTCTTTCGACGGCACGCAACTTCATTATGACGTACTGGGTGAGGGTAAGCCAGTGGTCCTGCTGCATGGGTTTATTACCAATGGTGAGAGCTGGAAACGTGCCCCCGTTCGGCAGGCCCTGGCCGATGCCGGATTTAAAGTTGTTACGCTCGATTTGCGCGGCAATGGCCGGTCTGACAAGCCGCACACGGCCGAAGCCTACAGCAATAACGCAGAACTAAAGGATGTAATGGCCCTGATGAAACACCTGGGCCTGACTCAATACGACGTAGTGGGGTACTCGCGCGGAGCCATCCTGGTGGCCAAACTGCTGACGATGGACAAGCAAGTTCGCCGGGCCGTAATGGGTGGCATGAGCGCCGACTTCACCGACCCCAACTGGTATCGTCGCAAAAACTTTCACGAAGCCCTCACCAAACCCGGCAGCCATCCCGAATTACAGGGCGCTGTTGACAATGCTAAAAAAAGCGGGGCCGACACCATTGCACTGGCCCGTATGCAGGAGTTTCAGCCAACAACCAGCCGGGCCGAGCTGGGCAAGCTCCGGGTGCCGCTGCTGGTTGTGAACGGCGACAAGGACCTCGACAATGGCAACCCGCAGGAATTGGCTGATGCCGTTCCGGGGGCTCGATTGGTGATGGTGCCGGGTACGCATGGTGGAGCCATGAGCACCCCTGAGTTTGCCAAGGCGGTTGTTCAATTCCTGAAAGAGTGAACAACGTAGTGAAAGAGGCATTTAGTTAACGCTGCAGAAACATCACGCGTTTTGATTGACTTTATATTTCCCAAAAACCTACGTTATGCGCCCTTATCTCTGGTCTCTTTTCCTCATTGGCCTAACTAACCTGGCACTCGCTCAGGCCCCAAAAACAGTCCAGCCGCCCGTATCGACAGGAAAGCGGGTGACACTGCCCAACGGCTGGAGCCTTACGCCTTACGGCCGATCGCTTCCACTGGGCGACCTGCCGCTCAATATGGCCATCTCCCCGAATGGAAAGCGACTGGCCGTAACGAACAATGGCCAGAGCACGCAGAGTATTCAGCTCATCGACGTAGCGGGAGAGAAGGTGCTGAACGAAGTCGTGATTTCCAAATCCTGGTTAGGACTGCGGTTTACGCCCAATGGAAAGCAATTGCTGGCGTCAGGCGGCAACGACAACCGGGTGCTGATTTACGACGTATCGACAGATAAACTGATAAAGACCGACTCCGTAGTGCTAGGCAAAGCCTGGCCCAATCGAATTTCGGTGGCGGGTATCGAAATTGATAAAACTGGTAATACGCTCTACGCCGTTACTAAGGATGATAGTGCGCTCTACGTCTGCGACCTTGCGACGAAACAGGTAAAAAGCCGAATAAAACTGCCTGCTGAAGCATACACATGCCTGCGGTCGCCCGTGTCGGACGAGCTATTTATTTCGATCTGGGGCGGGGAAAAGATTTTGATTTTTGACCCAAAACAGGGAAAACTAACTGGGGAAATTAAAACCGGGAGCCACCCTAACGACATGACATTTTCCCGTTCCGGTAAAATTCTGTTCGTGGCCAATGCCAATGATAATTCGGTGTCGGTTATTGATGTGAAAAGCCGCAGGGTTCTCGAAACGCTTAATACGGCTTTGTTTCCCGACGCACCGGCTGGCAGTACGCCCAATGGCCTTGCCCTGACCCCCAATGACAAGACCCTGCTTGTTGCCAATGCCGACAATAACTGCCTGGCTGTTTTCGACGTATCGCAGGTTGGAAAAAGCCGACCCCTTGGCTTTATTCCAACGGGCTGGTATCCAACCGCCGTGAAAGTAGTGGGCAAAACAGTGCTGGTTACAAATGGTAAAGGATTTTCGTCCAAAGCAAACCCAAACGGTCCAAATCCGTTCAAGCGTCGTGAATCCGAAACCGAGTACATCGCTGGGTTATTCAAGGGTACGCTGTCTACGTTTGATTTGCCTCGGGTCGATTCGCCTAAATCGGCCGAGATGGCGAATTTGTCCAAACTCGTTTATCAGAACACCCCCTACACCAAGGAAAAGGAAAAACTAGCACGTGGCGAAGCAGGTGCGTCTCCCATTCCCAAAACGGTGGGTCAGAAGTCATCAGCTATTAAGCACGTCTTTT
>JAQBNX010000507.1 GCA_028288385.1 Spirosoma sp. | reverse complement strand
TGGCCTGGCTCAGGGTCGGCCAAAACAGGCCGCCCAGCATCACACCCAGGAAGGCAACCAGGTAAATAAAGCGCATAAATCTCAGCTAGTTTTGAGTACAACGATGCCACCAACCAAATCTGTATTGTCTTTCGCCAGGACCTGTAGTGAATTCAGTCTGGTAGTGGCCAAACCTGAATGCATAACCCGCCAGCCGAAAAAAGAGCCGGTGAACCAAGCGTAAGTATACGACTAGCTCACCGGCGCTGCCAGGATTTTTATACACACGAATCGACTAGTCAATCAGTCTGAATAGTCGGTTCCAGCGGATTTTATTCCAGACATTGGCTGGGTTTGGATCGAGCGACATCCACACGAAAACAGCCTTACCAACAATATGGTCTTCGGGTACGAAACCCCAGAACCGCGAATCGAGCGAGTTGTCGCGGTTGTCGCCCATCATGAAATAATAGTCCTGTTTGAAGGTGTAGGACGTAATGGCTTTGCCACCGATGGTGATGCCCGTTGGCGACACAGCTACGGCTGCATTATCTTCATAGAGTTCAATCACGGGACCGTATATGGCAATGGTCTGCGCATTGATCGGAACCGTCGCCCCTTTTTTCGGGATGGTAATTGGGCCGAAGTTATCATGGTTCCAGTTAAACGTAGGCGTACCGTAGATACCAGCTCCTGTTTCGCCTGGTTTGTCCACCATTGGCTCAATGCCCTTTACCCAATCAAATTCCTTGAATTTGGCAATCACATCACTCGTGGTGTTGATGCTGTAGCCAACCATAGCCGTCGATTTAGTCGAGTCGTTGTACTGTTCCAGCGGTTTCCAGTTTTCGGTTGGCTGGCTGGGGTCGCGGTAATCATTGACAATATCATACTTACGGAAGAAATTGGCATCGAGTACCTCAGTCGTCTTAAGAAAATACCGTTGCTCTGAACGGGGCGGAGTTGGAAACGCCTTGCCATTGATGAATACCTCACGCTGTCGCACTTCCAGTACGTCGCCCGGAATGCCAATGCAGCGTTTAATGTAATTGGTTTTCAGATCGACTGGGTAGTCAATGTTTTCATTCAGGTATTTAGGCGGTACGTTGAAAACCACTACGTCGCCGTTTTTGACGTGCGTGAAGCCCGGCAACCGGTATGATGGCAGCTGAATGGCCGTGCTGTAGGAAGGGATATTTGTTCCCCAGATTTTCTGGTGTGTCAGCGGCACCTGCAGGGGTGTGCGGGGTGTGCGGGTACCGTAGTGCAGTTTGCTGACGAACAGAAAATCGCCTACCATCAGGCTGTTCTCCATCGACGGTGTGGGAATGGTAAACGCTTCCATAAACAGCCACCGGATAAGCGTAGCGGCCACGACGGCGAATAAGACAGAGTCAAACCACTCACGGAGGGGCGACTTTCGGGCTTTGGCCGGTTTCAGATCGGCTCTGGTTTTTACTTCGGTCACGTCAACAAGGATAGATAATGGAAGATAGTCGGTTCCGCACCGAAATCGCTCCAGCCCAGGCAAATGAATGTTAGGCAGTTTTTAATGACAAATATAGTTTATCCGCTTTGGCCGCTACGCCCGTGCCGAGCGGATTTATTAGTCAACGTTAAAATTCAGCAAGTCGTCCATGCCAAATACACCTTCCCGGCCAACGAGCCATTCGGCAGCCATGACGGCACCCAGGGCAAAGCCTTCCCGGCTATGCGCTACGTGCGCTATTTCGATGCGGTCCACATCCGACTCGTAGCGGACGGTGTGCGTACCGGGCACGGTGCCTTCACGCAGTGACTCAATGTCAATAGCGTCATCGGCTGCCGCCACAGGCTCTCCGCCTGCTTCACTAACGGTCCAACGCCGTTTGTGGGACAGGTGTTCCATTACGCCTTCGGCCAGTGTAATAGCCGTGCCGCTGGGTGCGTCTTTCTTTTCGGTATGATGAATTTCCGTCATCGACACCCGATAGGATGGGTAATTCCGCATAAACTGCGCCAGCGTTTTGTTTAGCTTGAAAAACAGGTTGACGCCGATGCTGTAATTCGACGCGTAGAAAAAAGCCCCCTTTTTCGCCAGACACAGGGCTTCGATGTCGGCGCGGTGGCCCAGCCACCCCGTTGTGCCGCAGACTACGGGCCAGCCGTGTTCCAGGCAGTAGGTTAGGTTAGAGACGGCGGACTCGGGCGAACTAAACTCAATCACTGCGTCGACATCACCGGGCTGAATCTGGTCCAGATCGGCGACGTTGTCGATGTTGATGCGACCCGCAATGTGATGCCCCCGTTCGAGCGCAATCCGTTCGATGGTCTTACCCATTTTGCCGTAGCCCAGGAGAAGAATATTCATACAGTCATTTATTTAAACGTCAGCGCCACCCGGATGCCCGGCGCCATACCCATTCCCGGCATGGGCAGCACCGTTGGTTCGACGCGCATGGAAATGTCGTCGGATAAATCAAACGTTTTCAGGTGAGCCGCTACGTTGGCCTCCACGGCGTTTACGGCGTACAAAACGAATGACAGGATAATATTTAAATCCCGGTATCGACGGTAAAAGTCATACGCTGCTTTGGCCTGGGTCGTGGAGCGAAACACGTTTCCATTAATAGCAACTTCCGTTACCGGGGTCGGGGTAGTGGTACCATTTGGAATGCCGTAGAGCAACCGGCGGTAGCCGTTTTCGGCTTCTTTGGCAATACGCCGGTAGCGGGTGAAGAAGTAACCGATGGCACCAAAACCACCATAAATGAAAGGTAATTGGTAGTATTGCCGGTTGTAAATCTGTCCCAGACCGGGAAATATCAGCGACCGGATGGTGGCCTGGCGGGGAATAATTTTACGGATAGCAGCTTCCTGCTTCGGTGTTACCCGCATCGTGTCGCCATCGGCTGCGAGAGTGGACTGACCCGTAGAGTCGAGCGATACCCCTCCCGTGCTAACCCGGATGCCGTTACGTCGGACTGTAGACGGAATCGTATCCGCTGCTGACCTTGATTGGCGCGTCGAGTCGATAGTAGACGGGGTAGGAGCCGGAACGATAGCCGGGTTCTGAGCCTGTGAAGTTGAGATCGATACCGTTATCAAACAAACGATTCCGAAGAGGTCAATGAGCAGTTTCATGCGGAGATAACGCTCAGGCACCCATGGTTTCGTCTGGCTGTTGGCCCCATTAAGATACGTTAACACAATCACTTATGCGAGTTCAGCACGTCCAGTATTTTAGCTAACTCGTCCTGCGACGTAAATGGGATTTTGATTTCGCCCTTGTGTTTCTCGTCAGCCTTGATCGAGACTTTGGTGCCGAACATCGACGACAGTTTGAACTGCAGGCTCCGCATCTCCTGCTTGGGGAGCGTAACACGCCGGGTCGAGGTCGTTGTCTGGTTATCCTCGTCGCCGAGGTTACGTACCGCTTCTTCTACCTTCCGCACCGACCATTCCTCATCGACGGCCCGGTTGAAGAGCCGAATCTGCTGATCCGGGTTATCGATGTTGATGATAGCGCGAGCGTGTCCCATCGATATTTTATTGTCGCGCAGCGATGCCTGAATTACGGGTGGCAGCTTCAGCAGTCGAATGTAGTTGTTGACCGTTGTGCGGTTCTTACCAACGCGCTCACCCAGTTCTTCCTGCTTTAGGCTGCACTCGGTAATGAGCCGCTGGTAGCTGAGGGCAATTTCAATGGCGTTGAGGTTTTCGCGCTGAATGTTCTCAATCAGGGCCATTTCCAGCATCTGCTGGTCATTGGCTGTGCGAACATAAGCAGGAATATTGCTCAGTCCGGCAATTTTAGAGGCCTGCAACCGTCGCTCGCCCGCAATAAGCTGGTAGCGGTCTTTCCCTAACTGGCGAACCGTAATGGGCTGAATAATACCCTGTGTCCGGATGGACTCTGCCAGTTCCTGTAGCGCTTCCTCGTCGAATCGCGTCCGGGGCTGAAAGGGATTGGTTTCGATCTGACCCAGCCCTATTTCGGTCATCGTACTGATGGTCTCGAAGGGCGACGTTTTCGCTTGCCGGCTCACCGATTCGTTATCATGCAGCTAGGCACCCAGGCCTCGGCCCAGTCCAATCATTTTCTTATTCGGTGCTTTGGTGTTCGCGTTGTCCATAAGACAAGTTTGTAAAAGGCCTGATGTAGTGGGTAGGCTATCCAATCGCTTCAGCGCGCAGGTAGCTCCTTTCAACTACGTCCTGCATACGTTAAACTTCCTGAGGCATCAGGCCATTTTTGATCAGAATCTCCCGGGCCAGGTTCAGGTAGCTCACGGCCCCTTTGCTGTCGGCATCCTGCGCCAAAGCGGGTACCCCAAAACTGGGCGATTCACTCAGTCGGATATTGCGCGGAATGATCGTGCTGAACACCATCTGCTGGAAATG
>JAQBNX010000270.1 GCA_028288385.1 Spirosoma sp. | reverse complement strand
GGTTTATCATTGAATTAATGCCGCATGAGAGTATCCCCGCGTAATGCTGTACTGATTACGGGAGCAACTGGCTTTATCGGTTCGCACATTACCCGGGCGTATCTTGATAGCGGACACCCGGTGGCCGTGCTGCATCGTGAAGGAAGTGGATACGGTATGCTGGCCGATGTGGCCGACCGGATTACCTGGCACGTAGGAGACATTCTCGATATACCGTCCCTTGAAGCGGCCATCACCAATAGTATAGACGTAATTCATGCGGCTGCCATTGTGTCGTTTAGGCCAAAAGACCACGGCCAGATGGAAAAGGTTAACGTGGAGGGGACGGCTAACGTAGTAAACGTATGCCTGAAAGCAGGCGTCCGAAAATTGGGTTACGTCAGTTCGGTGGCTGCGCTGGGCAAGCCCGTAGCAAAAGGAAGTACATTGGGTGAACCGGACTTGATTACGGAAGACCAGAAGTGGGAAGAGTCGCCCCTGAACTCCCACTACGCTAAAAGCAAGTATCGTGCTGAACTGGAAGTGTGGCGCGGGGTGGCCGAAGGACTAAACGCCGTAATGGTTAACCCGACTGTGGTGCTGGGTGCGGGCGACTGGACCCGCAGCAGTCTGCAACTCATCAAGTACGTTTATGACGAGCGGCCTTTCTATACCGATGGGCTCATAAACTATGTTGATGTGCTCGATGTGGCTGAATCGCTCTATCAACTCATGCAGTCGGATGTGACAGCCCAGCGCTACATCCTAAACGGGGGCACCATTCCGTACCGCGCCTTGTTAACACAGATAGCAACCGCATTAGGCAAACAGCCCCCCACTGTTCGGGTGCCGCCCCTGCTGACTCGGTTACTGTGGCCAATTGAAGCGATGCGGTCGTGGCTAACGGGCAAAGCACCACTGATCACGCGCGAAACAGCCCGGTCGGCGAGCTCGCAATATCGATTCAATGGACAGCGAATTGAGCAGGTAACTGATTTTCAGTACCGACCCTTGAACGAGACACTCCGCCGGGTGGCAATAGCGTTTGATAAGCCGCCAAACGGGGTATAACTTTTTGGGCAACCGCTTGGCGTTTTATTTATTTGGGTTTATATTGATGGGCCAAAGGATAAACCGCACCCTTGGCGCGGCCCCTATCCGCCCCCACTTTTTTTAGAGAGGCAATAGCATGGAGCAAGAGTTCGAAGAACGAGAAGGCGATATAAAAGAATCAATCCGGCGTTTTGAGCAGATGCTGGACCAGCAACAAAGTCAGTTTTTCGACTTGGATGTCTACGAGCAGATGGTTGAACATTACCTCAACCACGGTGATTTGGACAAGGCGCTGAAAGCCGCCGAAGCAGGCCTGGAAAACTTCCCCTATGCGCTGGAACTAATGCTCGATAAAGCCCAGATCCTGGCTAATTTCCAACGATTTGATGAGTCGATGGAGCTACTGGAACAAGCTTCCCTATTTAACCCCGGCGATCTCGATGTGCCGTTTATGCAGGGCTCGGTACTAAATATGGCCGGACGCTACGAGGAATCGGTTCAGGTCTTGAGCGAACTGCTCGACCGCGCCGATGACAAAGACGACATCCTGTTTCAGTTGGGGCAGAGTTATCAGAACTGGGGTAAATACAGCGAGGCTATTACGCAGTATAAAAAATCCATAGCCCTGAATATCAACAATGAAAATGCGCTCTATGAACTGGCGTTCTGTTTAGACGTAACGGGCGAGTTGGAAAACAGCCTGTCTTACTACCAGCAACTGATTGATACCGATCCGTATTCCTATAATGCGTGGTACAACATTGGTATCGCCTACAGCAAACTAACACGCTATGCCGAAGCAGCCGAAGCCTATGATTATGCCGTAATCATCAAACCAGATTTTGCTTCAGCGCATTTCAACTTGGGCAATACGTACATGAATCTGGGGCTTTTTGAGAAGGCCGAAGGTTGCTACCGCGAAACGCTAAAGTTTGAAGAGCCAACGGCCGATACATTCTGTCACCTCGGAGCCAGTCTGGAAAAGCAGGACCGGTTGCCCGAAGCCATCAAGGAGTACCGCGCTGCCATTAAACTGGATGCACTGTGGGATGAAGCCTGGTATGGCATTGGGGTTTGCCTGAGCGAATCCGGCAAATGGCCCGAAGCCCTGCCGTTTCTGCAAAAAGCGGTTAAACTCGACGATCAGAACGGGGAATATTATTTAGCCCTGGCCGAAACAGAGTACAAAATGGGCAACGTCCTGTCGAGCATTGAAGCGTTTGAGAAAGCGGCCGAAGTGGATGCCGACAATCCTGACGTTTACCTGACGTGGTCCCTGGTGCCATTTGACCAGGGCGATTTCTCGCGGGCCAACGACATCGTTCAGATGGGTATCAACGACTTGCCGACAGAAGCTGACCTGTATTACCGTTCGGTGGTTTATCTGATTCATGCCGGACACTACCGCGAATCACTGATTCAACTGGAAGCGGCCCTGTCGCTCGACTACGACGGGCACATTCAACTGTTTGAGTTCTTCCCCGAACTGGAGAAGCAAAAGGCCTTGTACAAGATTATACAGCAATACAAAAAGGAAGAGTAACATCGTTAACATACTAAAAAAGCCGCTGCACTTAGTGCAGCGGCTTTTTTAGTATGTTAACGATTCAGAAGTTGGAGTTGAACCAGACAATTTTCAAAAAGAAAATCTTACACTATTTTAATCTCACTAGCGAACGCTATAATTACTTTACAACATGTATCATAGGGTAGACTAAGGGCTATTTTCTAGTGGGATCATGGCCCCAGTTCTTCAGTGAATATTCCCAGTTTGACCCCACCACATCAGCAGGGCGCTGGGCCAGGTGCCGCTTGATATAACTAACGACGCGCTTCATTTGATGAAGGTCATCCTCCGACACACCTTTTTTCTTCTGATCGAGCAGGCCCACAATTTGTTCGCCCGATTGATGGCCGATTGATTCCTCAGCTCCCTCTTTCTTTTGACCCATCGATTTGGATTCGTCCGTACTTAGCCACTTCTTCAATTCGGAGGCCGACATATTAATCAGTTTATGAAATTCCTGTTGAAGGTCTTTATCATCCTGGGATAAATGGTCTTGGGTTGTATTGGTTGCCATTTGGGTTTACGGTTTAGTTACTTCACTTTCTGACTTAACCACCACTTTCCCTTTATCCTGCTTAATCACCAGCGCAGGCTCCTGGGCCGACCCTTTTCGCTTTATGGTCTTACCTTGCACTTTTTTGTTCACATCATCTTGATGAACCTCTGCTACTTTTCCAGTTGCTTTGCTTTTGCCGTACTTCCATTCGACCTGATCACCTTTCTTTAACGTTGCCATAATGAGTTGAGTTTTTTTATAAAACCCTGTTAAGGGCAAGTGTTTAAGAAATTTTGCCTCGCTTTATACCGATGACTGCCAGTGTTAGAAGCGGGTGAATTAACCCTTCCACCTGAGGGGCGGGACTGAATTGAATCCCTTAAGTAGGAGTAACTGTGTCCTGAAACTGACAGAGACACTAATCTATGTTCTAGGCCAAACAGAGCTGGTTTTACTGACTACCCCGCCTGCTCGTCTCGTTTGCGCTTTTTTAGATCAAAGGTGTGGGGCGGAAACATCATCAGGATATCATGTTGATCAAAAGCCTTTTTAAGGGCTTTGATGGCTTCGCTGGTAGCCAGAGGTGGGTTTGTTTTTCTTTGGTCAATCCAGAACCAGACATATCCCTGCACATTGTCAATGGTGAATCCCCGGTAATGAATCTCAACGGGTTTGTCGGCACGAACAAAGGGTAAGGCCTGAATGGCCTCTATGGCTACTGCCTGAGCTTTGGCCAGATCATCGATAAAGGAGATCCCATAGGATAGTTCGAGCCGTCGTTCGCCCGTGCGGGAAAAGTTGGTAACGGGTTTTTGAAAAACGTCTTTGCTGGGAATCTCAATGGTTTGCCCCTGAAAGTTGTCGAGAACGATGGACCGCAGTTTAATGTCGAGTACCTTGCCCAGGAAACCGTTTGTTTCAATGGTGTCCCCGACCTGAATGGGTCGTGCCAGCGCAATCATCGTTCCTGAAATAAAATTGGCGGTCAGGTCCTGAAAAGCGAAACCAACGGCCAGTGCAATAACCCCCGCCCCGGCCAGCAGCGACGTAACGGCTTTGTCCAGATTCAGTATGCTGAGGCCGATAAACAAACCCACGGCTACTACGAGCACCCGCACCACCGCTCCCGTGAGGTTTATGACCGAGTGATTGTCGCTGAACCGGTCGAAGCCACGAACAACCAGGCGGCTGATCCAGCGCGCCAGGAAGGTGAACAGGACCAGAACTACAATGGCAATGGCTAGCTTGGGCACGTAGCGAATCGCGGTGCGGCCCCACAGGGCAAGTTCGGTATAGATGAGCCCGGCGGCCTGCGAATAATCCATTGGGTAAATCGTGCTGGTTTATGGAGGCAAACATGTACCTGGGCTAGCCATCGGTGCCCTTTAATAAGGCAGGCTCAGTCATAGTAGGTTACCACCTGATGTTGCAAAACTACTGCTATAGCTGCCTATTTGCTCAATCGAAACGGAATCCTGTACTATGCCTAATTGGTACAATATGCCAGCAATAGAAATAACTGAAAATTAGCTTTATCATAGTTCATAGTTTTAGTAGAATAGTTGTTTTGGCCTGCTTGAGTCCCTATATTATTTTTGTAACAATTTAAACATCAGACTACATTATTTAAATATTCACAACCTGGTTTGAAAAAAGGCATCAATATGAAGTAGGAATATAGAAAGAGTTTGACCGGATACGGGTATAATTGCAATGCTGGACTAGGTCATATCATTTCATGCCGTAAATCGGTTGTAAAGCTTGTCCAGTAAAAGACTCACCTATAAATTACTCCTTTATGTCCCTTTTTTTACTCAACCCTTTAAGGGCTATTCATCACCGATGGAGCATATGCGTGCTGGTGCTGTTCATAGCTCAAAGCGTTTACGCGCAGACAACAATTACCGGTACGGTTACTGATGCGGCCAACGGTGATGCACTCGCCGGAACGACCATTCAGGTTAAAGGTACCAACACAGGCGCAACCACCGATGCCCAGGGGCGCTACAGTTTGAACTTACCCACCGGCGGTCAGACACTGGTTTTCTCGTTCATTGGCTACCAGCCACTCGAAATTGCCGTAGGAAATCAGAGCGTAGTGAATGCCAAATTGACTGCCACCGATAATGCGCTCAGTGAAGTGGTCGTCGTTGGTTATGGTGTACAGAACCGGCGCGATATCACTACGGCCATTGGTTCGGTAAAGGCGCGCGATCTGGCTAACCAGCCGGTTACCAGTTTCGACCAGGCGATGGCGGCTAAAATTGCCGGGGTGCAGGTATCCCAAACATCGGGCGCACCGGGCGCGGCTCTTTCAGTACGGGTACGGGGCACGGGATCCATTAGTGCGGGAAACGACCCACTCTACGTGATTGACGGGATTCCGCTGTCGCGCGATACCAAGTTTGCCACCGGAAGTACCAATACGCAGTTTCCCGACAACCCAATCAACGTACTGAGCACGATTAATACCGACGATATCGAAAGCATCGAAGTCTTGAAAGATGCGTCGGCGGCAGCCATCTATGGCTCGCGCGGCTCCAATGGCGTCGTGCTGCTGACCACTAAACGGGGCAAAGAAGGCAAAACAGTGGTTAATTATGATGCCTACTCCGGTGTGCAGCAGGTGTCAAAAAAGATTGACCTGCTCAATGCCTATGAGTTTGCCCAGTTAAGTAATGAAGCCAAAAACAATGCCTACCTCGACAGAAACCCAGCCGGTAAAGCAACCGACTCAAACGATATACGTAATAAGGGCGTAGGCGCACCTAGTACCCTCATTCCACCCGAAATTGTACCGTATCTGTCAGGACAGGCTGGGCTTACCAATACTGACTGGCAGGATGCTATTTTTCGAACTGCTCCCATCAACAACCACACGCTGTCTATCTCGGGTGGCAAAGACAATGTCAAGTTCTACGTATCGGGAAATTACTTTAACCAGCGGGGCGTAGTAATCAACTCGGGTTTTAAACGCTACAGTGCGCGGGCCAACGTTGAGGTGAAAAGTGGTCGTCTGCTGGTAGGGGTAAACCTCAACCCGACGTATTCGTACCACGACTTAGTCAAAGCCGAGGGACCGTACCTGGGTGAAGGCGTAGTGGGACTGGCCCTGCAGATGCAGCCTATATGGCCGGTTACCAATGCCGATGGGTCCTATAATTTTGGCAGCAACGGCTGGGGCTACGGTGCTACGTCTATTCTGAACCCGGTCGCTATTGCCAGCCAGATTAGCGATAAAATGAGCCAGTTGCGGTTGCTGGGTAATACCTACGCCCAGTATGAGATTGCGAAAGGGTTGTCGTATCGGCTGAGTCTTGGCACCGACATCAATAGCTTTCAACGGGATTACTACCGGCCTTCGACCCTCGAAATTCGGGACCGGAAAGGACCTTCAACGCCAACTGGCTTCTCACGGTCACAGAATTTTGTGAACTGGCTCGTCGAAAATACGCTGAACTTTAACCGGTCTTTTGGCAATCACAACGTCTCGGCCTTGGCGGGTTTCTCGGCCCAGAAAGACCGGCGCGTGTCCAACGAACTCACCGCGACTAACTTCCCCAACGATCTGGTACAAACGCTTAACGCCGGTCAGGTAACGTCGGGTGGTTCGGATATTCAGGAGTGGTCGCTACTGTCATACCTGGGTCGGGTACAGTACGATTACAACGGCAAATACTTACTGTCGGCGGCCGTACGCGCCGATGGCTCGTCTCGGTTCGGGCGAAACAATCGCTTTGGCTACTTCCCGTCGGTATCGGCAGGCTGGAACCTTTCGCAGGAGTCGTTTCTGAAACCTGTTACGTGGCTGAGCGATCTGAAACTTCGTGCCAGCTACGGCCTGACCGGTAATTTCCAGATTCCAAACTACGGCTCAGTTAGTTTATTGAGTTACCAGAACTACGTTCTTGGGTCCGAAGCTATTGTGAGTGGTCTGGCTCCCGGCAATTCGGCGAATGATAAGCTGAGATGGGAAAAAACAGCGATGCTCGATGTAGGCTTCGATGCCAGCTTTTTTCGTAATGCCCTTAACCTGACCGTCGATTACTACAACGCCAATACCTCCGACCTGCTGCTGAACGTACCCGTACCACGTGCATCGGGCTTCAGTACCGAGTTGCAGAACATCGGTAAAGTCAACAACGCCGGGTTCGAGTTCACGCTGGGCACGCGCCAAACGTTTGGCCGGCTCCGGTGGGACGCTAGTGCCAACATTGCCACGAATCGCAATACGGTAAAGGCGCTGGGTCCCTCGGGCGATCCTATTATTGTAGCGGGCGGGGTTGCGGGTGCGCAGTTTCTTACCCAGATTGGCCATCCCATCGGCGAATATTACACCTATGTGTACGACGGCGTCTATAAGAATCAGGCCGAACTGGATGCCAACCCGGCCCTGCACGTATCTACATCCAGACCGGGCGATTTCCGGTTCAAGGATGCCAACGGCGATGGCAAGTTCGATCTGAGCAGCGACCGCACCGTTACGGGCAGTTACTTCCCGAAATACACGTTTGGGTTTACCAACAACTTTGCCTATCGGGGCTTCGACTTCAGTTTCGCCGTTCAGGGCGTTCAGGGACACAAAATCCTGAACCTGATCCGGCGGTACGTCTATAACCTGGAAGGCAACGGCAATCTGTACCGGGGTGCGCTGGACCGCTGGCAGTCGGCTGATAACCCCGGCAACGGCTTAGTGAACCGGGCCAACCGGCTGGCGTCTGGCTCAAACGGCGAAATATCGACCTGGCATATCGAAAGTGGTTCCTACGTCCGCATCCGGACCATTACACTGGGCTACACGCTGCCCACCGCCTTTCTGCAGAAGTTACATCTGAGCCGTGCCCGCATTTACGCCACTACGCAGAATCCGTTTACG
>JAQBNX010000204.1 GCA_028288385.1 Spirosoma sp. | reverse complement strand
GTTATGGTCGGCCGTAGCCGTGGTGCGGGCTGTATTGAACACACTAATTCCACGTTTGCGCAACCCATCAAACGCCTGCGGGCTGGTAACTTCGTGGATAAAGTGCCTATCGATAAACAACGCGTCGGGATGGCCCTCGGCGTGTTTGACAACGTGGGCATCCCAGATTTTATCGAAGAGGGTGGTCGGTTGATTCATGGGTTATCAAATCAAAAACTCGAATAAATCAGGCTTGTCGTTCAGATACTCAAAATGAATTTTGGCTTCCTGCATCCGACTCAGTAAGGGATCAAAGTCGGCTTTCGCTTTGAGTTCAATCCCAATCAGGGCTGGACCTCGTTCGCGATTCGTCTTTTTGGAATACTCAAATAATGTAATGTCATCATTGGGGCCAAGAACCTTATCTAGAAACTCACGCATGGCACCAGATCGCTGCGGAAACCGGACAATGAAGTAGTGTTTTAGTCCTTCGTAGAGAAGCGAGCGTTCTTTGATTTCTTCTGTTCGGGTAATGTCGTTATTGCCACCACCCACCAAACACACGATGTTTTTGCCCCGAATTTCGTCTTTCAGCAAATCCAGTGCAGCAATGGTTAAGGCACCAGCAGGCTCGGCCACAATGGCTTCTTCGTTGTATAGCTGCAAAATAGTGGTGCAAACTTTGCCTTCCGGAACGAGCACAACTCGGTCGAGGTTCCTGCGGCATACCTCAAACGTCGTTTCGCCAACGCGTTTAACGGCCGCTCCGTCCACAAACTTGTCGATTTCGCTGAGTGTCACTACGTGGCCTTCGTCTAAGGCCACTTTCATTGACGGAGATCCCAGCGGTTCTATTCCAATGAGTTTGGTCTTGGGGCTAAGCTGTTTAAACACGACTGAAACTCCCGATGCCAAACCACCACCGCCAATGGCCATGAGCAGGTAATCGATTTTGAAATTGGCATCCTTAAAAATCTCCAAGCCAACGGTGCCTTGTCCCTCCATTACCAATACGTCGTCGAAAGGATGCACAAACGTGCACTCGTGCGAATCAACATAAGCAATGGCCGCGTGATAAGCATCGTCATAGGTATCGCCAACGAGTACAACCTCCACAAACTCTTTCCCGAATAACTTAACCTGCTTTACTTTCTGGTTAGGCGTGGTTGTAGGCATGAAAATGATGCCCTGAACAGCCATTTTACGGCAGGCATAGGCCAGCCCCTGGGCATGATTGCCCGCGCTTGCACACACCACACCCTTTGCCAGTGCATCGGCGGGGAGGCTGGCCATTTTGTTATAAGCACCTCTGATTTTATAGGAACGTACCACCTGCAAATCTTCACGTTTCAGGAAGATGTTGGCCCCGTACCGGTCTGAGAGGTTGATATTTTCCTGCAGGGGTGTATGCACGGCCACACCCCGTAGCCGCTCGGCTGCCAGATAGATGTTGTCTAGATCAGGGAATGCGATCGTTGGTTCTGCTTCTATTACAGTGCTCATGCAACGCGTGAATAGGTATTTAGGTATTTAGAATTGTAGACGATAGGTATTCACAAATTTACAACGTACCTGCCGAAACAAGCGTACATCTTATACCAGCGTCCCTGCTAAAAACCTAAATACAAATAATGACTGATTAACTACGCTCCGGGCGCAGGCTGCGAACAGCGGAGCCAGCCTGCCACATTTCAGAGTCGCGCAGTTCGGACAGTTCAACTTCCAATTTTTCCCGGTAGTCAGGCTGCGAGTTGCGGGTGATGGAAATATGGGCCTGCTCTTCAGACTTTACTGAGTTGTAAAGTTGCTCGAAAACGGGCTTTGTAGCATCGCGGAAGGGTTTCCACCAATCAAGAGCACCACGCTGAGCGGTGGTTGAACAGTTGGCGTACATCCAGTCCATGCCATTTTCGGCTACGAGTGGCATCAGCGACTGTGTCAACTCTTCGACGGTTTCGTTGAAAGCCTCTGAGGGACTATGTCCATTGGCCCGCAGGACTTCATACTGAGCTGCAAAGATACCCTGGATGGCGCCCATCAACGTACCACGCTCACCCGTGAGGTCAGAAGTTACTTCGCGGTAGAAATCCGTCTCGAATAAATAGCCCGACCCTACACCGATGCCCATGGCAATGCACTTTTCACGGGCACGACCGGATGCATCCTGGTATACGGCAAAGCTGGAATTTAGTCCTTTACCTTCTACAAATAACCGGCGCAGTGATGTGCCGGATCCTTTTGGTGCAACGAGGAATACATCGACATCAGTGGGGGGAATAATGCCCGTTTTATCTTTGTACGTTACGCCGAAACCATGCGAAAAATACAGTGACTTGCCGGGCACTAATGCCGCTTTCACGGTTGGCCAAAGTTCAATTTGGGCGGCATCAGACAGCAGGAAACAGATGATGGTGCCTTTTGCCAAGGCTTCTTCAATCTCAAACAGTGTTTCGCCCGGCACCCAGCCATCGGCAACGGCTTTGTCGTATGTTTTACCTT
Organism: Spirosoma sp.; assembly: GCA_028288385.1. GTDB lineage: Bacteria > Bacteroidota > Bacteroidia > Cytophagales > Spirosomataceae > Spirosoma. Next base: position 3,996 of record JAQBNX010000204.1, on the reverse strand, counting down.
TGCGCTGGCCAACAATAACGTTGAACCCATTGTCGCGCATGTTGAGGGATTGACCGGGCCCCTGAACGCCGTAGCCAATAACGGCGATGACTTCATTGGCCAGCACTTCACGGGCTTTTTCCAGCGGGAATTCTTCCCGGGTAACAACTTGCTCCTCAACTCCTCCGAAATTAATCGTTGCCATGATGTTTAATTTTTGGTATTCGTATTTCAGGTTAATGTGTTACAAATAATAGGCCCACTCTACCTCGGGCAGGTACTCGACCAGGCCTTTTTCGGTCTTACCAACAGCCACCCGTCCCGAACGGACAAACTCCAGAATCTCATACTGCTTCAGGTATTCGAGAAAGGCGAAGATATCGTCGTTATTGCCCGTTTTCTCAATTACTACGTAGTCGAGGCCCCAATAAACGACCCACGCCTTGTACTGCTTATTGATGGTTTCAACATCCAATGACTTAGCACCCAAAGGCGTCGCTATCTTATATAGGGCGATTTCGTTGTAAACAATCTCGTCATTGAGGTAGCCAAACACAGCCATCACCTCCACAATTTTGCGGATTTGCCGAACTAGTTTTTCAACCTCTTCACGAGACTCATGCTGAATAACAATGGTGAATCGCGATACGCCCTTACGTTCCGTTTCCGATACCGTCAGACTTTCGATGTTGATGCGCCGACGCGTGAAAATAATCGTGATGCGGTTAAGCAGCCCGATGGTGTTTTCTGTAAATATGCAAATGGTATACGTAGTCATTGAGCGATAAACTAGCTTAGTCTAATCTGCGATACGCCCGCCCCCGATGGCACCATTGGAAACACGTTCTCTTCTTTCTCCACAATCACTTCCAGTAAATACGGCCCATCGTGCGCCAGCATCGTATCGAGGGCATTGGATAGGTCGTCGCGCTGTGAACAGGTCTGCCCATCCATGCCAAATCCACGGGCTATGGTGATAAAGTCAGGGTTTTGAAGTTCTACAAACGAGTAGCGCCGTTCGTGGAACAACTGCTGCCACTGCCGGACCATGCCTAGGAAATTGTTGTTGAGAATAATGGCTTTAACGGGCTGCTTATTTTGAACGATGGTGCCGAGTTCCTGCAACGTCATCTGGAAACAACCGTCGCCGATGATGGCAACTACCTGCCGGTCGGGAGCACCGACCTGCGCACCAAATGCAGCTGGTAAGGCAAAGCCCATTGTTCCCATGCCACCCGACGTAACGAGACTGTTAGGGCGACGAAACTGGTAATAGCGGGATGCCATCATCTGATGCTGCCCTACGTCGGTTACCAGAATGGCCTCGCCCTTGGTTTTGGTCGACAAAAGGTCAATCACCTCAGCCATCTTAATCTTTCCGCCATTGTTACTTAATTCAGGCACCGTAATTTTTTCATACTCGATGGCTTCAAATTTGCGAAATTCATTCCGCCAAACCGTATGATCATTATGGTGAACCAGCGGCAATAAGGCTTTCAACGCTTCTTTTGCATCGCCCACAACGGGCGCATGAGTCCGGATAATCTTGTCGATCTCAGAGGGGTCGATTTCGATATGAATGACTTTGGCCTGTTTAATAAACCGGCTGGCATCGCCCGTTACGCGGTCGTCGAAGCGCATACCGATGGCAATAATGACATCGGCCTGATCGGTCAGAACGTTGGTGCCGTAGTTGCCGTGCATGCCCAACCAACCTACGTAAAGTGGGTGATTTGTGGGAATGGTCGATTGTCCTAATAAAGTCGTGGCTACCGGGATTCCGGTTTTCTCAATGAATTCGCGCAGTTCCTCTTCGGCTTTGGCGATCTGCACCCCGTGTCCAACGAATAGATAGGGGCGTTTTGCCTCATTGATCAGTTTGGCAGCTACTTCAATCTGTTCCTGTTTAGGGATTAAACGCGGCCGGTAACTGACGATAGACTTACAGCATTCATAAGCAAACGGCTTAGTCATCAATTCCAGTTGCGCACTCTTGGTTATATCAATCAACACCGGTCCCGGCCTTCCCGACTGAGCAATGTAAAACGCTTTTGAGATAATATCGGGCACTTCGTCAGCATCGGTAATCTGGTAATTCCACTTTGTAATGGGCATGGTAATCCCCATTACGTCGGCCTCCTGAAAAGCGTCGGTGCCGAGTAGTTTTTTACCCACCTGCCCCACAATACAAACCATCGGCGTAGAGTCGATTAGCGCATCGGCAATACCCGTAACAAGGTTTGTAGCCCCTGGCCCCGATGTGACCAGACAAACGCCGGCACGACCCGTAACACGGGCATACCCCTCGGCGGCATGGGCCGCACCCTGCTCATGACGTACCAGGATATGGTTTATTCGGTCCTGAAAATCATACAATGCATCGTAAACCGGCATAATAGCCCCGCCAGGATACCCAAAGATGGTTTCCACACCTTCAGCTACGAGTGCCCGCATGAGGGCCTGTGAGCCGTTAATATACGTAACGTCCGGTACCGCTGGAGCCTCCGGCTTAATGGTTATCTCTGACAAAATGCTGACCGTTTCCATAAAGTTGGTGCGGTTTATAAGTTTCCTTAGTTTGTTGTTGACTTAATAGTTTCTATCTCTTTGTAGCGATCAAAATTCCGGTTGACCAGGCCAGTTTGACTATGTGTAAATCGTTCCGACTTTCCAGATCGGCGACCAGCTTGTCAACCTTGTCGCCGTGTCCTGCCGGCCAGTTTGGTTGCGGCAGCATATCGTCAATAACATAGAGGCCGCCTACGGATAATGAACGTAGCGTCGCATCAAGATTAGCGTATTTTCCAGGCCAGGCATCTGCAAAAATCAAGTCGAACTGATGGTCTTCATTCGCTTCCAACCAATTGCCTGCGTCTGCACACACAAGCTCTAAACGGGCGTCATGGCCCAAAATGCGCTTGGCTACCGACTGATAGCTTGATTCATTGTCTATCGACACCAGTGACGAGTGAGCATCCATACCAGCCAGCAGCCAGGCCGTAGCTAACCCGGTCCCCGTTCCAATCTCCAACAGTTGAGCCTTTGGTTTCGAACCTGCCAGGCTTTTTAGTAAGGCTCCTGTTTGCAAATCAGAAGGCATTAAAAAACCAATAGCCTGACTGGCTGTATCTATGTCAGAAAATCCTTTTGGAAGATTAGTCACTACGTCTGTATACATACAATCCTAGGGTGAACTTACCTTTCATCGGTTACGCATCCTTCACTGGCACTCTTCACGTTTCTGATGTATTTCCCCAGAATTCCTTTAGTAAATAATGGAGCGGGAGGTGTCCAGTGGTTTCGTCGTTCGGCTAGTTCGGCGTCGGATACATGCAGGGTTAATTCCCGGCCAATGGAGTCGATGGTAATGCGGTCGCCATCTCTGACTAAAGCAATTGGGCCACCGTCGAAGGCTTCGGGCGTTACGTGGCCCACGACAAAGCCGTGCGTGCCACCCGAAAAGCGCCCGTCGGTGATAAGCGCCACTTTATCGCCGAGACCTGCCCCCATAATAGCGGATGTTGGTTTCAGCATCTCGCTCATGCCGGGGCCTCCCTTCGGACCGGCATTACGAATGACAAGGACCTGGCCAGGCAGGACTTCGCCGTTTTGCAGAGCCGTTATTACTTCACTTTCGTGTTCGCATACTTTAGCTATTCCGTCAAAACGTTCGCCTTCCTTGCCGGTAATTTTAGCAACTGACCCTGTGGGAGACAGGTTGCCACGCAAAATCTGAATATGTCCAGTTTTTTTGATTGGATTTGTTACAGGGTGGACAATGGATTGTGTCTCGAAATTCAGACTTGGTACGTCCGCAAGGTTGTCGGCAACGGTTTTACCCGTTACGGTAATGCAATCGCCATGTATCATGCCTTGTTCATACAGGTACTTCATGACTGCCGGAACGCCCCCTATTTCGAGCATATCTTCCATGTAGTACTTACCGCTTGGCTTTAGATCAGCCAGAAATGGTACCCGGTCGCTAACAGCCTGTATGTCGTCCAGCGAAAGTGCCAG
>JAQBNX010000191.1 GCA_028288385.1 Spirosoma sp. | reverse complement strand
AATACCTTCTTCGGCGAGCATCTCACCTGCTTTAATGGACTCCCAAACGAGGTGACCCGTGCAGATAATTGATACGTCCTTACCCTCGTTGACTTGCCATGCTTTGCCGATCTCAAATTTTTGATCGGCCGGGGTGAAGACTGGGATTACGGGCCGGCCAAATCGCAGATACACCGGGCCTTCGTAATCAGCGATGGCGATGGTAGCGGCTTTGGTCTGGTTGTAGTCGCAGGGGTTGATAACGGTCATGTTGGGGAGCATTTTCATCATGCCCAGGTCTTCCAGAATCTGGTGTGTAGCTCCATCTTCGCCCAGCGTAACGCCCGCGTGCGACGCACAGATTTTGACATTCTTGTTGGAATACGCCACAGACTGCCGGATCTGGTCATACACCCGTCCCGTAGCGAAGTTAGCAAACGTAGTAGCAAAGGGAATCTTGCCGCCGATGGTCAGTCCCGCCGATACACCAATCATGTTGGCCTCGGCAATGCCGCACTGCACGTAACGCTCAGGGTTTTCCTTGATGAATGTTTCGAGTTTGAGCGACCCAGCCAGGTCGGCCGTCAGTGCTACAACGTTGGGGTTCGAGCGGCCTAGTTCGGCAATGCCTGCGCCAAAGCCAGAGCGCGTATCCTTCTTTTCCGTGTATTCGTATTTTTTCATAGTCTATTTTAGAGAAACCGGTTTGTAGCGGTCCGACGTATCGGTGACCCGACAAATCGGTGCGACAAGGTATTGGGTCTGATTTAGGTTAATCTGCTGGAGCAATGATTTGCAAGTTGGTTAGAAGACAACGTACTGACAGCAAGTTGATGCACTCGGTTGCCTTTGCCTGTTAAAAGATAAGCCATAGTGGCTATGCATCAATAATCCGAAACGCCTACTGATAGGGGTAGACTATTGAGGGCTTGCTGCAACTGCTCGGCGTTAGGCGCTGTACCGTGCCATTTGTAATTACCCACCATGTATTCGACCCCGAAGCCCATTTCCGTATGCATCAGAATCAAGGTTGGTACGTCGGGGTTTTCCTGCGACTTACGGAGTGTACGAATCACATCGGCCATGTCATTGCCTTCCATTTCGTCCACAAACCAGCCGAACGCCCGGTATTTAGCACCCAGGTCACGGTTGCTGTTCACATTATCGGTCGTACCGTCAATCTGAGCGTGGTTTAGGTCGATAATAGCCGTTAAGTTGCCGAGTTTCTTATTGGGCGCAAATTGGGCTGCTTCCCATATTTGCCCTTCCTGCTGCTCACCATCGCCCATCAGGACGTACACATGCTTGTCATCGCCGTTGAGTTTTTTTGCGTAGGCCGCACCACTGGCTACCGATAAGCCCTGACCCAATGACCCCGAGGCAATTCGAACGCCCGGAATGTGCTCAGCCGTAGCGGGGTGACCCTGTAAGCGGCTGTTCAGCTTACGGAACGTAGCGAGTTCTTCAATAGGAAAATAGCCCGCCCGGGCCAATACTGAGTAAAAAACAGGCGAGATATGTCCATTCGACAAAAAGAAAAGGTCTTCGTCGCGGCCATCCATATCAAAAATGGGTTTTCCGTCTTCGCTCTGCTTCCGGCGCATAATGTCAAAATAGAGCGCAACCATAAAATCGGTGCATCCCAGTGAGCCACCCGGATGGCCTGAGTTGACGGCCGCTACCATACGTAGAATGTCGCGCCGAACGGCGGTTGCAATGTGTTCGAGTTTTTCGAGTTCCATAGGGTTGGTTTATAGAGACACAGTATGCGTCTGGTTGGTGGAAAAATGCAGGATGTTGCCGCACGAATAGGGCAAACCACTGCGTACCGATTATTCTGTTAAAATTTGTTCTGCGTGTTTTTTAGTATCCACTTTGCCAATAATGTCCGTAATGAGGCCCTTTTCATCAATCAGAAAGGTCGTTCGAACGGTGCCCATGTACTTCCGGCCATACATCGACTTCTCCTGCCAGACGTCGTATGCCGCCACTACCTGTTTGTCGGTGTCGGCCACAAGCCGAAATGGCAGGTCATACTTACTGATAAACTTCTGGTGTGCTGTTTGGTTATCGATGCTCACACCCAGCACCTCATATCCGGCCGCCTGCAGGTGGGCGTAGTTATCGCGCAGGCTACAGGCCTGCGCCGTACAACCCGACGTATCGTCTTTGGGATAAAAGTACAGCACCACTTTTTTGCCCCGGTAGTCTGACAACCGGATGGGCTGTCCGGCCTGGTCTGTGCTGCTAAAGTCGGGGGCGGGGTCGCCAATGGACAAAGGCATGTGGGTTTTTGTTTATTTTTATCAGGCTTGTTTGAATGGTACTACGCAAAAACAGCGCGGCTTAAAACTTATCTTCGTTTTCGTTTTGAGATTGTCTTTCGCTGAAAAACCAGTCGCGGTTCTGCAATTAGTGTGCTGTCGGAGCCAATATTGCCCGACCGGTCTTTCACCTGCACCAGAACCTCCGCACCTGCTTCAAAAGCGACATCCGGGGTTAGCTTATCGGACCATAGCAACGCCCGTTTGTAATCGTACTGCATGAGCACCCATTCGCCATTGACCAGGGCACGAAATTCGGCAATGCCTGATCGCTCATCCCGAATTTTGGCCGTGATACCGCTCGGTGTAGCCGACAGGATCTGAACGGTTGGTGGAGTGGCATCGGTCAGGAGCTGAAACCGTCCCAGCCACCTGGTTTTGAACTCTATCCGGCCATTGTTCCACGTACCGCCCAGAAAACTCTCGTTCCCCCCACTGGTCCAGTACGCTTTGGTACGGGCTGTGTCGATAGCAATGGGATACGTTGGCACGTATTGAACGGTCAGGTAATCATTGAGCGGAATGGTAGGCTGATTGATTTCAAGGCCACCACCAGGAATGGGCCGTACGGACAGATGCAACGTATCGAACAGGGTTTTGGGACTAAATGTAAGCTGGGTATTGCGGTCCGAAAAAGTCTCAGCCCGGCCGGGTATGATGCGTTTTTTTAAGTTTGTTCGCACTACGTACTGACCAAACTGCACGGAGTCGGGCAACGTCCGGCGCAAATCTATGAGATAAATAGCTTGGTTGGTGCCTACGTAACTAACGGGTTGCTCGATGGTAGTACGCCCCGTGAAGAGTTTAGCAAACGGCGGGCTGGTCGTAGAAACATTTTTGACCGTCAGTTTCAGGACATTCTCATCCGTAGTGATAGTTGCTGTGGGTGTTCCCAAGGGGGCATCTTCGGTCAACGCAGAGCTATCTGCTGAAACTGCCACTGAATCCATTGGCAGGCTGTTGGTCGGTGTCGTTTCGGGCAATAGCGTAAACGTGAGTCGGGTTGCCTGGTCAAAGGCGTCATATAGCGTAAGCGTGACTTCGTGGGGCTTTCCATCGAGTAGTGGTAACCGACCCCGGTAGGCTGCATTATTTTGCAGTTTATAGAGATTTAGTACGTTGCCATCGGCAATGTAGGCCCGGTGGTAGCGCTGCCCCGTCATTTGCTCGACTTCGTAGTTCTCATGAATGTTCAGGAACCGGGTCTGCTCATTGGGGAAACTGCTCATGTTGTAAGCGAACACTTCGAGGCCATCCAGCCGCACCTCCAAGCAACTGATGCCATTACGGTAGGGTGACCCACTGGTTTTGTCGTAAGCGAGCACTTCAAGCCCTACCAGCCCCGATGCCGTAATAGGCTTTGTGATGGTGTAAGTGCCGTCGCTTTGACGAACGGGCGTGTAGCTGACGCGCTGGTACTCTCCGTTGATGCGCGATGTCGGCGTCATGGTTTTCAGGGCAATGCGCTCGAAGTAGGGCGGTACGTCGTCGCGAATCTCCGAAAAACCGTAGAGGAGTGGGTTGATGAGGTTGTCTTTAGCGTCGCGCACTTCAAAGTGCAGGTGCGGCCCGCCCGACCCACCCGTATTACCCGATAGGGCAATAATGTCTCCCTTGCTAACCGGAAACTGTCCTGGCTGGGGCCGTAGGTCTATCTCGAAGGTTTTCCGGTCGTACTGTTGTTGGCGTAAGTAGAGGCCGAGGGTGTCTTTCAGCGTCTTGAGGTGACCGTAGACTGTTGTCAGACCGTTGGGGTGTTTAATGAAAATGACGTTTCCATAGCCACCCGTTAACACTGCAATGCGCGATACATATCCATCGGCAGCAGCCTGCACATCCAGACCTTCGCGACCGCCCGTGCGGATGTCAAGGCCCGCGTGGAAGTGGTTAGGCCGCAAATCGCCCATGCCACCCGCCAGCGAGTTGGCCTCACCGGGCCTGATCGGAAACTGAAAGTATCCAGGCTGAATGGTACCGGGCTGTATGTAGCCGGTTTGCGGAGTGCGCACCTGATTTGGGATCTGAGCAATGGCCAGGCTGAAACTGATCAGGAAGGCAAACGCACCAGGAATGATAAACTGTCTCAAAAGAAGAAGTACGTTAGTACGTTACGGTAACCCTGACTGGTCGATACAAACAGTTTATTTAACGTCGAGTGTCAGCATCGGTTTGTCTTCAATAAACGCAGACAGCCGGTCGCCTACCTGCACGGGTCCAACGCCTTTGGGGGTGCCGGTAAACAGAATATCACCCTGCTGTAACAGGAAGTAAGTCGATACAAAGGAAATCAGGTAATCAATTTTAAACAGCATCATGCTTGTATTGCCCTGTTGCCGGGTTTCGCCGTTTACATCCAATCGGAAATTGATGTTGTGCAGGTCGGCATAGTCAGTTTTGGGAACAAAACCAGATATAGGTGCCGAGCCATTAAATCCTTTGGCCAGTTCCCACGGCAGTCCTTTTGCTTTTAACTTGGTTTGTAGGTCACGGGCCGTAAAGTCGATGCCAATGCCAATTTCATCGTAGTATTTATGGGCAAACTTCTGATCAATGTTTTTGCCAACCCGGTTAATTTTTACCAGTATTTCCACTTCATGGTGAACGTCGGAGGAAAATTCAGGATAAAAAAACGGTTCATTTTTCAGCGGAACAGCCGTTTCTGGTTTCAGGAAAATAACCGGGTCTTCGGGTTGTTCATTATTAAGTTCTTTGATATGCTCGGCGTAATTGCGACCAACACAGATGATTTTCATAAGGTAACGCAGACAACTGTCTGCCCAATATACACGGGTAAAACAAGGCGGTCAGAAAACAGAAGGATTAGTCCAGCCGCGTTAGGTTAAACTATTCGGGATGCCACAAATCTAACGACTAAACAAGGCCTGAACACAGCGGTTTACAAAAATTTGAACAAACACAAGATGTTACAGGTCATTATACGTTGGAACAACTGTTCAACAAAAACCTACTGAAGCAATGAAAAAAGCGATGATCGTTATGTTGCTGTCCGCTCTCGCTGTGGCTGGCTGTGAGAAGGTCCCACTGACGGGCCGTAAACAACTGATTCTGGTGCCCAATAATGACATGCTTGCCATGAGTTTCACGCAATACAAACAATTTCTCGACACCAGCCGGGTTGTTAGCACCAGTAGTGGTGATGCGGAAATGGTAACGCGGGTTGGTAACCGGGTTCGGCAAGCCGTTGAGCAATATATGAATGCAAATGGGTTCAGCAAACGGCTGGAAGGTTTCCAGTGGGAGTACCATCTGGTGCAGAGCGGTCAAGTAAACGCCTGGTGTATGCCAGGGGGAAAGATTGTGGTGTATTCCGGCATTCTTCCTTACACGCAGAATGAAGCAGGGTTAGCCACTGTCATGGCGCACGAAGTGTCTCATGCCATTGCCGAACACGGTAACGAGCGCATGAGTGAGGGCTTAGTTGCCAACGGACTTCTTCAGGCTGGACAACTCGCTACGGGTATCGGTACATCGGCTCGTAGCCCACAGACGCAGGCACTCTTTCAGCAGGCATTTGGCGTAGTGGGTCCGTTGGCCTATCAGTTTGGAGTAGGATTGCCACACAGCCGTCGGCAGGAATCCGAAGCCGACCACCTTGGCCTGATTTTCATGTCAATGGCCGGATATGACCCAAACGAAGCCATTACGTTCTGGACGCGCATGGCCAAAGCAGGTGGCGGCAAAGCTCCGGCAGAGTTTATGTCCGATCACCCCTCGGACCAGCGCCGTATATCTGATCTGCAGAAGCTCCTACCCGAAGCGCAGAAATTCTATAGTGGTTCGCGACGGAATAGCTGATAAACACCTTAAATCATAAAAAAAGCCGAAGCTGTTGCTTCGGCTTTTTTTATGATTTAAGGCTAATCTTTCGATTAACTCATACGTTTTAATTGGCAATGCCTTTCAGTACCTGTTCCACTTTTTCAGCAGCTTCTTTCAGCAATACGGCAGAGTAGACTTTCAGGCCAGATTCGTCTATGATGCGTGCGCCTTCTTCAGCGTTGGTGCCCTGGAGCCGTACAATGATTGGGATAGGGATGTCGCCAATGGCTTTGTAAGCCTCAACAACGCCCGTTGCCACGCGGTCGCAGCGCACGATTCCGCCGAATATATTGATCAGAATCGCTTTCACGTTCGGGTCTTTCAGGATGATGCGAAAACCCGCTTCAACCGTTTTAGCATTCGCACCACCTCCCACGTCGAGGAAGTTGGCCGGCTCGCCACCCGATAGTTTGATAATATCCATGGTGGCCATTGCCAGTCCGGCTCCATTGACCATACAGCCTACGTTGCCGTCGAGTTTAACGTAGTTAAGATCGTTGGCCGAAGCTTCCACTTCTAGGGGGTCTTCTTCCTTAAAGTCGCGCAGGTTTCCCAAATCAGGATGACGATACAAGGCGTTATCGTCCAGGTTCACCTTCGCATCGACGGCCAGAATTTTGTTGTCCGATGTTTTTAGTACCGGATTTATTTCAAACATTGAAGCGTCCGTCTCGACATAGGCTTTGTAGAGCGCCGTCACGAACTTCACCATTTCTTTGAAGGCTTCACCCTGCAGTCCCAATCCAAAGGCTACCTTGCGGGCCTGAAAAGGTTGTAGCCCAAAAGCCGGATCGATCCACTCCTTCACAATCTTTTCGGGTGTGTTGGCGGCCACTTCCTCAATGTCCATACCGCCTTCGGTGCTGGCCATGATTACGTTGCAGCCTTTGTTGCGGTCGAGCAGAATACCGAGATACATTTCTTTCGGCTCCGATGCACCGGGGTAAAATACATCCTGCGCTATCAACACCTTACTGACTTTTTTGCCTTCCGGGCCTGTCTGGTGCGTAACTAATACGTTGCCAATCAGATTTTTGGCAATGTCGCGTACTTCATCGGCCGATTTGGCTAAGGCCACACCACGCTGCTCCGACCCAACAATCCGGCCCTTGCCACGTCCGCCGGCATGGATCTGAGATTTCACCACCACGTATTTGGAGCCCGTTTGAGCCATAATCTGCTTGGCGGCTTCAACGGCCTTTTCGGGCGATTCGGCCACAATTCCCTCCTGAATCCGGACGCCGTACTTCTTCAGAATCTCTTTACCCTGATACTCGTGTATATTCATAACAACTGCAACAAGGAGTGTTGTAAATCGTACTTTTGCGCGGCAAGTTAACACGAACTGATGAATGATAAACGATGAATGATGAATGATATCCATTGACATCGCCCATTTACTTGTTATCATTCATCGTTTATCATTCATCGTTTTTTCAAATGCCACTTCTCCAAACGACCAATCTGCGTCGTAACTACGGCAATTTAGCCGTTCTGAAAGGTATAGACCTGACCATTGAGCCAGGTGAGGTGGTGTCTATCGTGGGCGCGTCTGGAGCGGGTAAAACAACGCTGCTTCAAATTCTGGGTACGTTAGACCGGCCCGACTCGGGCGATCTGCACATGGCCGGGCAGAATGTGTTTGCCCTCAACGATCGGCAACTGGCCCGCTTCCGGAATGAAAAAATTGGGTTTGTTTTCCAGTTTAACAACCTGCTGCCGGAGTTCACAGCCCTGGAGAACGTGTGCCTGCCCGGCTTCATTGCCGGTAAGGACGAACGGGCCGTTCGTTCGCGGGCCGAGTCGCTGCTGAAGACGCTCGGCCTGGCCGACCGGTTAACCAACCTGCCGTCTCAATTGTCGGGTGGAGAGCAGCAGCGAACGGCCGTAGCCCGGGCGCTCATCAACGAACCTGCCATTGTATTTGCCGATGAACCCAGCGGTAACCTTGACTCGCGCAACGCTGAAGACTTACATCAACTGTTCTTTCGGCTACGCGATGAGTTGGGTCAGACGTTTATCATCGTCACACATAATGAAGCGCTGGCTGCTCTCGCAGATCGCACCGTAACGATACGAGATGGGGTAATTTTTTGAGTATATATACCCAATTTTTCTCTTGTTTTATCTCTATAAAAATGCGTTAACTATTGATTATAAGCGCTTTAGTTTATTTATGCTAAAATTATTTTTGGGGAAGAATAAATTTATCAATTTTTTGTTTTATAATTGTATCGAAAAGAAAAGTTTTTCATAACGTTGAGTAAATCAGAAAGCCAAGAGAGAGTCTCGCTTGGCTTTTTTGTTTTTGTAAAATTACCTGTCCAGGCACTTGTAATGTCCAGGCGCGCACTAACAGGTTAACTTTTGGTACCAGCACGTATCTTACGAAACGCTCATGAATGACCCTGATCCCTGGGCTTTTCTGAAAGAGCACACAGTCGCCCGCATTGCACAGGGTCGCACTGGTCATAGTCTGCCTACTGCTGCTCTGCTCTCGTTTCAACTCGACCATGCCCGTGCCCGCGATGCTGTTTACTCCAGCCTGAATACAGTCGTGCTTCTTGACCAGCTTAAATATATTCACCCTCAATATCTGCACTTGCAAAGCCAGGCTACGGATCGTCAGACCTACCTGCAACGGCCCGATCTAGGTCGAAAACTCGATGAGGTATCACGAACACTGTTAAGGGAACGTAACGCTCCTGATCGTAGCGGTTTCGATTTGGGACTTGTCATCGCCGATGGCTTGTCGGCAACGGCAATTAACCAGAACGCTTTACCGGTTGTGTCAGGCTTGATCCATGAAGCTATACTACAGGGCTGGACGGTAGCTCCCGTTTGTATGGTGGAACAGGGGCGCGTAGCCATCGGCGACGAGATAGCGCATGGCCTGGGGGCTCGGATGCTAGTGGTGCTGATTGGCGAACGGCCGGGTTTGTCATCACCCGACAGCATGGGAGCCTATCTGACCTACAGTCCTCGCCCAGGCCTGACCGATGAGTCACGCAATTGTGTTTCCAACATCCGCCCGGATGGATTGCCCGGTGCGCTGGCCGTAGAAAAAATAATGTATCTGTTGTCCGAAATGAAGCGTCGGCAACTGTCGGGTGTGAAACTTAAGGACGATATGCCTATACGTACGTCACTGCATACTTCTTCCCCGGCAGCGATCGGACAAACCCCCGAAACTCCAGACTGAGCAGGAGCGAGGCCAGTCGGCCCATCGGAATCTGGGACTGCCAACTCAGGTTGTCGATATGCCAGTCTGTTTCCTGACGAAGCAAGGATAGTATCTGGCTTTCTTCTCCTGTAACATCGACGGGTAGAGGAGGAGCCTGTACTTTGCGGGGTGTCTGTTCCACTGGGGTATCCCAGTTCAGTGTTTCGATCAGGTCTTTAGGACTGGTATAAATCTGTGCTTTGTTCTCGCGGATCAGTTTGTTGCAACCCGCCGAAAAAGCCTGGGTAAGTTGACCCGGTACC
>JAQBNX010000843.1 GCA_028288385.1 Spirosoma sp. | reverse complement strand
AGTTTCAGGCGCACGGTCTGGTGTTGCGCCCCCTCAATAGCTACGCTGACTTCCTGGCCCACTGGGTTAGGATAGACCACGGCCCGCCAGGCTACTCCTTTCTCCCTACCGCCTGCTCCCAACCGGGCACTGGCCTGACTGACCGGACAGATGGCCCGCATATCCCAGAGGTAGCTGTCCTGGATGTAGCTGCCAGTGCTGCTCAGCTGGCGCACCATCAGGGTGATGGGCTGGGCATCGGCGGCCTGGCGCAGTTCAACGTCAACGAACTGGTTGGGGTTAGTGGTCCAGCCCGTAATGCCCGTAGCCATGTACTCGATGGGAGCTGTGGGCGTTGCTGAGCCCCCCTGGGTCTGGAAGGTGATGGCCCCCGTGAAGCAGTCATACCGGGGGGCTACCAGCCGCAACTGGTTAGGGGCACCCACGGGGCAGGTGGCCCGGATGTCCCAGACGTAGCGCACGGTCTGCCCATTTTGGCGCACCATCAGGGTGATGGGCTGGGCATCGGCGGCCTGGCGCAGCTCAAAGTCGACGAACTGGTTGGGGTTGGTGGTCCAGCCGGTGATGCCCGCAGCCATGTACTCGATGGGTGCGGCCGGCGACCCGGAGCCATTGCCCCCGCTGGTCTGGAAGCTAAAGGCCCCCGTGGGGCAGTCATACAGGGGGGCTACCAGTTGTAGCCCCGGTGGTGGCGGTGGCCCCGGTACAGGCCCGCCTAATAGGCCTCCCGACCCCGAATGAACAGGAATGAACATCTGGATGCGATCGTTACCCTGATCGGCCACATAGACCGCCCCATCCCCGTCCACATAAACGCCACTTGGCGAATTCAACTGATTGGCTCCCGAGCCTTTGCTACCCCCCGCAATGGTGGTGCCGGAGGTGGGCCCTGAGGGCCACTTCTGGATGCGATGGTTACGCGTATCGGCCACATAGATGGCCCCCAACTCGTCCACAAAGACGCCACTGGGTGAATCCAACTCATTAGCTCCATTGCCTGGTCGTCCTTCAGGGTTGCCGGCGACAGTGATCCCCTCTCTGGCCCCGGGGAGCCACTTCTGGATGCGATGGTTAGCACTATCGGCCACGTAGACGGTCATGTCCCGGTCCACAAAGACGCCACTTGGAGTAGCTACCCGATTGGGCTCCGGGCCGAATCCATTGCCCCCGGCGACAGTTTGAATGGTGGTGTCATTTTGGGGGGTGGGGGTCCATTTCTGGACGCGACTGGTCTTACTATCCGTCACATAGACGGCTCCGGCCCCGATTACAAAGAGGCCCTTTGGAGAATTCAATTGATTGAACGCCGGGCCTTGTCCTCTGCCCCCGGCGACGATGGTGCCAGAGGTGCCCATGCTGGAGCCGGGAGGGAACTTCTTAACGCGATGGAAGGCGCTATCGGCCACATAGATGGCTCCCAACCCGTCCACAGCTACACCCGTTGGATACCCCAACTGATTGGGATTCGCGCCATAATCATTGCCCCCGGCGACGATGGTGCCGGAGGTGCCCATGCTGGAGCCGCGAGGGAACTTCATGATGCGATTGTTAACTTGATCGGCCACGTAGACGGCCCTGGAATCGTCTACAAAGATGCCTCGTGGACCATGCAACTGATTGGGTCCGTTGCCTGGCTGTGACGTGACCCCGGCGACGGTGATGCCCACGTGGGCCACGGGAACCACAGGTTTCAGAGGGGCCACTATGGGGGTTGGGGGAATGGGGGCGGGCTGATTGAGCCGCACACTCACATCGTTACTGGTCTGATTGGCGGTGAGAATGTCGAGGTCCCCATCGCCGTCCACATCCGCCGCTACGACGCTATGAGGCCCACTTCCCACGGCTACGTTGGACCCATTGGCGAAGGTGCCATCCCCGTTGTTGGGCCGCACACTCACGTTGTTACTGGTCTGATTGGCGGTCAGGATGTCGAGGTCCCCATCACCGTCCACATCCGCCGCTACGACGCTATAAGCATTTCCCGCGGCTACTTCGGAGCCGGTGGTGAAGGTGCCATCCCCGTTGTTGGGCCGCACACTCACATCCCTACTGGCCGCATTGATGGTCAGGATGTCGAGGTCCCCATCACCGTCCACATCCGCCGCTACCACACTATAAGGATTACTTCCCACGGCTACATCGAAGCCGGTAGCGAAGGTGCCATCCCCGTTGTTGGGCCGCACACTCACATCGTTACTGTTACCATTGGCGGTCAGGATGTCGAGATCGCCGTCGCCGTCCACATCCGCCGCTACGACGCTCTGAGGACTCTCTCCCACATTTACACTGAAGCCGGCAGCGAAGGTGCCATTCCCGTTGTTGGGCCGCACACTCACACTATTACTGCGACCATTGGCGGTCAGGATGTCGAGGTCCCCATCACCGTCCACATCCGCCGCTACCACACTATTAGGAGTATTTCCCACGCCTACACCGTAGCCGGTAGCGAAGGTGGCCGGGGCCGAAGCGGCTGCGGTGGTAAACTGGTAGACCTGGGCTTTGGCTAAGCCACTGGCACGGGTGGCGGTGGCAAAGATGGTTTCGCCGGGCTTGAAATCAGTGGTGGGATCGAAGCTCAGCGAGTTGCCACTCACCGTGGCGGTGCCCGCTTTTTTGCCGCCCCCCTGCTGGCTCCAGACCGTCAGGGCCTGCTGGCCCGCAGTGGACGTAGGCCAGTTCTTATCCAGGGTAAGGGTCACGTTGGTGGTCCGGCTGGCGGCCCGGGCATTGCGCGGGGGGGACAAAGCGGTGACCGTAGC
>JAQBNX010000774.1 GCA_028288385.1 Spirosoma sp. | reverse complement strand
GCAACACCGCCAGCCATGAGCCGGCATCCTTTCCAAATACAAATGACTTTACGTTAGGGAGTTTAGTCGGCTTGCCGGTTGCCAGGTTCAACACCAGCAAGCTGTCTTTAGGCATTTCGTCGGGCTTCTTTTTCTTAAGTTTTGCCCTCCGTGTATCTGCAACCGGAACCTTCAGCCGCATAACCAGAAACTTACTGTCGGGCGTGAACCGGGCCATGTAACCACGGGGAAATGCATAACGAGTGCGAGGGCTGGCCGGGGCGGTGCTGACTATTTCCAGTTGTCCATCGCCTTCCTGCGGATCAATCTGGTAAGCAATCCATCGACCATCGTTCGAGATTTTCTCGGATCGCACGCTTTGCCAGCGGTCATAATCGGCAGCCGTAAGTGGACGTTTCTGACTTTGCGCCCTAAGAGAAGCAAAGACCAACAGACAGGCCAGCCATTTATTGAATTGACTCATGAATGCAGCGTATTAATAACAAAGGATATGTTTAATAACAAAGGATATGTAAGAAAACACTTTTTTAGTTGGTGTCTATTATAAACTCGTCAACAAATCTGGAAAAAAGCCAGACCCTGTCTTGACGCAATTATCTGAATGAGCCATATACCTTACCTATGGTCTACGAATTTCACGAACTGCCTTCTCGAGGAGCCTGAAACGATTATTATCACTTCATAATACGTCCTGCGCGGGGTTCGTGGCTATCTTTGCGCCCGCTACGTTTCCTTCATCGACCTTTCTGGAATAATCAGCAGATTACGGATATAAAGCTGTGAGTCATGTGCCATGCACACCTCACCTTGGATTCCAGCCTGCATTGCTCATTAGACATTACCCTATTCATGCACATTCTTAAATTCGGTGGTACGTCGGTTGGCTCGGTCGAGAGCATAAAACAAGTAATTACCATTATTGAAAAACACCGGCAACAGGGCGATCAGATAGCCATTGTCCTGTCGGCCATGGGAGGTGTTACCAATCAGCTCATCGAAATCGGGCGCATGGCCATCACCGGCGAAACCGATTATATGGAACTCGTTCGGCGTATTGAAGACCGGCATTTCAACATCATCAAGGCGCTCATTCCGGTAAAGGAGCAAGGCAAGGTGGTGGCCAATGTTAGGGGTATTATCAACCAACTCGAAGACCTGCTGCGGGGCGTGTCGCTTATTCGCGAGTTGACTCTCCGTACACACGACCTCATTACCAGTTTTGGCGAGCGGCTGTCCACGACCATCATGACCGAATGCGTGAAAAGTGGCGGTATACCCGCACAATTTCTGGATGCGCGCACCATTATTAAGACGGATGCTCAGTTTGGCCAGGCTGAAGTGAATTACACGCTGACAAATGACTTGGTTAAAGCGCACTTTGATAAAGTAGCGGGTATGCCGGGTACGCCGGTGCAGTTGATCACCGGGTTCATCGGCTCCACCGAGAAAAACGAGACCACTACCCTCGGTCGCGGTGGCTCCGACTATACGGCCAGTATTATTGGTGCCGCCCTGAACGCTGATATGATTGATATCTGGACCGATGTTGACGGTATGATGACGGCCGACCCACGCAAGGTCCCCAACGCCTTCAATATCCCGACCATTACGTATGCCGAAGCAATGGAGTTGAGCCACTTCGGGGCCAAAGTTATTTATCCGCCCAGCCTGCAGCCGGCCTTTGCCCGTAATATTCCGATTCGGGTCTTAAACACGTTTAACCCCGCGCACGAGGGCACCGTTGTGAGCCGAACGGCCGAACGGCGGCAATATACGATCACGGGCATTTCGAGCATCGACGACATCGCGCTAGTCAACGTACAAGGCTCCGGTATGATCGGTGTGGCAGGGGTATCGGCCAAGCTATTTGGCGTGCTGGCGACCCACAAAATCAGTGTTATTCTGATTTCACAGGCCTCTTCGGAACACTCGATCTGCTTTGCCATCGATCCGCGCGGAGCCGAGAACGTAAAAGCCATTTTAGACGCCGAGTTCGCTACCGAAATTGCCCACGGCCATATCGACAACATCGCCATCGAACGCGATCTCTCGGTCATTGCAACGGTAGGGGAAGGAATGCGGAAGAGCTCGGGTATTGCGGGTAAACTGTTTTCGGTATTGGGTAAAAATGGAGTGAACATTGTAGCCGTGGCGCAGGGATCGTCGGAGATCAACATCTCAGTGGTTATCAATAAAAATAACCTCTCCAAGGCCCTCAATGCCCTGCATAATATCTTTTTCCAGTCGGAAGCGCGGGTATTGAACCTGTATCTGGTCGGGACGGGACTCATTGGCAAAACGTTACTGAAGCAGATTTTCGAGCAAAACGAATTTCTACGTACCGAAAAGCTCCTGAAGGTATGTGTGGTAGGCATGACCAACACCCGCAAAATGCTGCTCGCTCCCCGGGGTATAGACCTCGATACGTGGCACCAACGCCTATTGACAGAGGGCGTCACCACATCGCTTCCCGCCTTTGTGGAGAAAATTAAAGACTACAACCTGCCCAACTCGGTGTTCATTGACTGCACATCAGACAAAGACATTGTGCAGTTTTATGAATCGCTGCTCGACGCCAACATATCCGTGGTAACACCCAATAAAGTGGCTAATTCGGGGCCTTACAGCGAGTATCGGCGACTCCAGCGCACGGCGCTGAACCGGGGCGTTAAGTTTCTTTACGAAACCAACGTGGGCGCGGGTCTGCCAATCATCAATACAGTGCAGGGATTGATGACGTCGGGCGACCAGTTCCTGAAAATCGAAGCCATTCTTTCGGGGACATTGTCATTTATATTCAATTCGTTTGGGCCGGGTACTTCGTTCGCCAGTATTGTACGGGAGGCCAAAGAAAAAGGCTATACCGAACCCGACCCGCGCGACGACCTGAGTGGACAGGATGTAGCCCGAAAAATTCTTATTCTGGCCCGCGAAGCTGGTTTTCCGCTCGAACCAGAAGATGTCACGATCAATAAGTTGCTGCCCGAATCGTGCCTATCGGCCCCAACGATACCGGCCTTCTTTGAGGAGTTGGAGCGCAACAACGCCTACTTTGAAACGCTGCTCACCGACGCCGAAGCAAAGGGCGAGAAATT
>JAQBNX010000184.1 GCA_028288385.1 Spirosoma sp. | reverse complement strand
TACCCTGGGGTCATGGTATGATCGTCAACACGCCCGTACTAAAGGCCATTCACGTATCCGATACGGCGGCTGATCCGCTGGCTGGCTGGTACGAACGCGTCAAAGGCAGCCGATTCATTACGGGGGCTTTCTATGAATACGCCCAGTTTCCCGTCTGGCAAGCGTTAGTGCTCTCGGAGCCGGCCAAATTAATTAAAGCCCTTCAGGTGCATGCGCGTGAGCAATTAAGCTTAGGCATCACAACGGTGCAGAATATGAGCAGTATGCTCCAGGGAGAGGCAGCACGCCGGATTTTTAAGGAGGCTGCCCTTCCACTTAGAACCCGTATCATCCCCATGCCCAGTACGTCAGCTCAGGGTCGTAATTTGGCCCAATGGAATCATAACGACTCCCTGTTAACGTCACTTACTTATGTTTCAGGCATCAAGTATATGATGGATGGAACCCCTATTGAGCAAGCAGCCCTGATGAGCAAGCCCTATGCGATTCGGTCCCGGATGAACTGGTATGGCCAGTTAAATTTCCCCCTGGATACGATCCGGCAGATCTTAAAGGAAGCCCTGAAGAGTAACCGACAATTAATGCTGCATTGTGTGGGCGATAGTACGACCCAGGTGGTCCTTGGTCTGATGAAAGAACTGGCCCCTGCTGACCAATGGAAACCCAAACGGGTGCGTCTTGAGCATGGGGGGGGCATTCGAACGGCCTCAGCCGCTCAACTGGTCAACGAGTTAGGTATTGTTGTTGACCATACGCCCCAATACGGCTTGCGCAGTCCCCTGCGGACCTGGCTTCAGATGGGTATCCGGGTTGCCATTGGCCCGGATGCCTTGATTAATCCCTATGTTAATTTACGGCTGGTAACAACGCAGCAAGTCAATCCAGCTGAAAATATGACCCGCCAACAAGCCGTCATGGCTTATACGGTTGGTTCGGCCTACGCTGAATTTGCCGACGCATACAAAGGCACCTTGATGCCCGGGAAGCTGGCCGATTTAGTGGTCTTATCGCAGGATATATTTACTATCCCCGCCCAACAGTTGCCCACCACCCGTAGCGTATTGACTTTACTTGGCGGCAAGATTGTGTACCCCTGATGCAACCCGTATCGTGGGACAATTATCGATGAACTCATTCAATAACCGGCCTACCTGACCCCACCGTCAAATCTCCGTGTATGAACGAAACTAGTGGGTAATGGCTTAGGCTTACCTGCGTTGAGTGGGGTATAATTTTGAATGGTATTTGAAGCGGTTGTCTGTAAGCAGTGTGGCCAAACACGACAAGTCAAACTGCACCGGCGGACCGGCTATGGCACAACTCGCGCTGGTACTCAACGCTACCGATGTTATGACTGCGGCCAAACCGCACCGGCGGACCTCTTTGTTCAAACCTATACTCACAAGGCCCGTGATCCGCTTGTCAAAGAACAGATCACTAAAATGGTACTCAATGGAGCAGGTGTACGCGATGTTGCCCGCGTCTTGGGTATTAACCGGAATACAGTTAGCGCTCCGTTTAAAAAGTAGTGAAGTTGTTCAGGAACCCCTTATATATCCATAGAGGCTTGAAAATGAGTCTCAAAGTTGACAAGATGTGCCGGGCCGCTGGTGCGGGCCTAATTTGATTGCTTAGATCAACGATTACGTTTAGTTCACAAAGCGTCATTCCAAAGCATTGAGCGTAAGCATCTCACTCTTCGAACACGCTTAGAGCGCTTGACCCGCCGAACCTTTTACTTTTCTAAATCAGTGAGGGTCCACGACACGATAATCAGCCTATGTATCAATCAGTTTTTCTTCGCCGATAGATGTAATTAAGGCACTTCCGTATTTGTCAACAACAAGCCATAGCAAGCCATAGTCAACAGGGAAAGCCAGACTATCTAGTGGTTTGTCGAATGGGAGCTATCGTTACAGACTTAAAGGCTACACTACCTTGTTTAGCGTAAAGCCAAAGAAAAGTCCCTTTTTGCTCAGCCATCCGGTTTACCAGGCATCGCTTGCCATTAATACAGACATCGATAATGTCATCCCGCATCACGATATCAAGGGTCATCAGTTTATCGAGACCCTCCACGGCCTCAATGCGGGTATTTCCCAGCCCTACTGTTCGCTCGTTGGCTGATATCCTTAGTTTGTAGCCTTGTTGCCCCTGCTGATCGGACCGCAGAAATAATCCGTATTCTTCGTTTTTATCCGACGGCTCAATCAGCAGGGTAATGCGACTATTGACGGGTACATCTTGAAAGTGAGCAGCCCCCAGCCCATTAATCGCTTGGATCTTAATCGCATTCCCTTTTTGTTGGGTACTTAGCTTATCCAAAACAACCGATACCGTTATGGGCTGAGACGTTGGGGGGATCATTTCTGCTGGAAATTGAGTACTTAGCGTTCCATCCTCTTCCTGAATTACTTCCCGAAATACAGCACTGCCGCCAAATATCTCTCCGCCGTTGTCTTTATTGTCCCGGCGCGAAGGAATCCAGGCGGCTGCAATTCGCCGATTACCAGCAAACTCCGCTGTTTTGGCTACGTTCACCATTTCTTCTTTTAAACTCTGGTAACGGGGAGACTCCCAGGGACCCAGGGGACTCTTTGACTTGAGATAATAGGTGTCACCATCCTGTCCATAGACCAAATAATACCATTGGTTCCATTTAAAGTAGTCCGGGCACTCAGGCACCGCAAATTGGCCCGTTAGAATGGGGGAGCCTATTTGCCAGGATTTCATATCAGAAGAGGTTAACTGCACCAGGCAGCCGTTTTCTGCTTGAATAGGTGCTTTCACTTCATTACTAGCTATCAACAAAGTGATTCCTCCTGAGGGGTTGATGATGGCTTTGGGATCGCGAAAATTACGGGGGCTATAAGCGGGAAGGGCCGTAAAGAAAGGATTCGGTTTTTGTTTTTTGAAATGGATACCATCGTCGCTTATCGCATAACTCAACTGTTCAATGGTTTTTCCATCCTGGAGTCGACGGGTTGCATAGAAGGCATGAAATTTATTCTGCCTATACACAACCGAACCGGTACAGATTGATTTCTCCCAGTCTTCGTCAATGCCCAGCACAACGGGGTAATGAGTCCAGGTTCTCAGGTCTTTCGTTGTGCTTAACACCCATTGATGCCCACCTAGCCCATTTAATGCACTGTGATGTCCCTGGTCGATGAGCCAGTAGAGATAATACATGCCGTTGTGAGCGAAGGGGATGCAGTCGCCGACAAACAAGTTCTCACCCGTTGGGGTAAAGTACTGTAGGTTGGTGGTGGGTTGTCGATCAGGTTGGTATTTGACCGAAAACTGAGCAATGATTGGCAGATTCAGGGTAAGGAAAAGAGTGACGAAAACAACTGGTTTACGCATATGAAGTACATGTAGTTTACTTAAAGCGATGGTGACTAAAGCAGTATGCCTATCCTACTTCGATCCATACCGGGCTGTTGCTTGGCTGTATATTGTTTCTTCTCTTTATTGGCGGATTCAGGCGAACGGACGTACCAGGCCACCCGCACCCGCCTGAATCCGGTTAAGAGTTTACGATCTGAATAAACCCTGATTCGTATTAGGCACCTCAAAATTAGGTAGCGCAACCAATTGTTTCAGAAAGGGTTCTCCCTCCTTAACACGATCGGTTGCTTCCAGCCTGGTTAGCTAAGGCGCTACTTGCCTGAAAGCACTGATGGTAAGCTTATCTGATAGCCACAGAGACAATCGAAAGGGAGTAAAAATGCTTTTTTTACTCATTACCACCCTGTCTTATCCTTGTCAGAATCGGACGTTTAACTGGACGGGGAGAGGGTAGGAGGGAAGTGGCCTAAAACAGGCCTTTTTGCGTTCAATAAACCCGTTCAGTTTAGTCGTTCACGATTTTAGTCTGAATTGAGCCTTTGCTGAACAAGATATTCCGCTTGACATGCCGTTTTTCTTCATTCAAGGTGATTTGAAGCACTACACTAAACCGGATCCACTTTTGGCTGACGACGTACACTGAAATTTATTTTGAAATAATTCAGTTAAATTCAGGCAAACCTTCATAAAATTATGATAACGCCATCCATAAACCGTTCTGGGCTAGGCTGGGGCTTTTCTACCGCTGATCTCATCCTACAGGCTCGCCAGAAGTTGCCCCGTAGTCGGGTCGACGAAGTAGCAGCTCTAGGAGGATTAACCAAAAAGCAGATGGCGCTTGTTTTAGGAGTCACAGAACGGAACTTATATAATCATCATCAAGGGGAATTATCCGTTCCACTCTCTGAGCGGCTATTATTGCTGGAGAAATTATTTGGGCACGGACTAGCAATTTTTGACGGCCACCGGGAGGGATTTTATGCCTGGCTTCGTACACCTTTAGCCGAGTTGGCAACGCCTGAGGTAGGCTTTGCTTCTCCTGTGACGCAGTATGTCCCCCGTCCCATGGCCCAGCTGGGCACCAGACAAGTCCCCGCCGATCTATCAGCAGCAGCGCAGGCCCGTCGGGAGCGATTGGCCAATCAGCGGCTAATCTCGGCGGAACCTATGCCACCTTATCCGACTCCTTTATCGTTACTGGATACGGTCACCGGATGTAAACTGGTGGATAATGTCTTTACCCGCATCGAGTCCGGGGTATTTAGCTAAGTCCGATAGCAACAAGCCATCGATGTGGAGGTATACCGCATTTTAAAAGAACCTTATTGGCATGACCCATTATCGGTAGTTGGGGCTGAGATTGCTGGTGGGCGGTGGAATCCACCAGGTCTGGGTATTCTCTACACCGCCAGTTCACCCGCCTTGGCCTTGCTGGAAACGTTAGTTCATTTTCCTAAAATACCCTATGCCCAACTTCCTGCCTTGCGCCTTTTCACCTTACAAATTCCCGATGGTGAAGTCCGATGGATCTATCCTGAATTGTTACCCGATGAGTGGGCTTATCCAACGGCTTTACCCTTAACGCAAACGATTTTTGCGGAGTGGCTGCAAAGTCTACTTGACTTAGGCATAGGCGTCCCTTCAGCCGTGATGGACATCTCATATAATGTGCTTTTGCATCCAAAGCACGGCCTATATCAGGATATAACTATTTTGGGTAGTCAGGATTTGATGCTGGATCAGCGTTTGTGGAACGATCCGACCCACTAAGGGCCAATAGTAGAAGGCAATGGGACGGTTTATTGAGTGATGGTTGGGCAGGAGGAGAGTCTAGTAAAGAGAAAAATCATGAGTAAAGAGAAGCATACATGACTAAAATGCGCCTATTTTTTACCGGTGGATCGGGGAAGGCGGGAAAGCACGTGATTCCCTACCTGCTCGAGCAGGGACATAAAGTGATGAATGTAGACCTGGTGCCGTTAAATCACCCAGGGGTAGACAACCTCGTCGCCGATATTACCGATTCGGGACAAATGTTCAATGCCCTGAGTTCGTATGCGGGCTTAGACGAATTGGAGCCCGGCCATGGCGTACCCCAATTTGATGCGGTCGTCCATTTTGCAGCCGTGCCCAGGATCTTACTCAAACCCGATAATGAAACCTTTCGGGTCAACACGATGGGTACCTACAATGTGATTGAAGCGGCGGTCAAACTCGGCATTCGAAAGATCATTATTGCTTCCTCCGAGACCACCTATGGGATATGTTTTTCCGATGGCCAAACCAACCCTCACGTCTTGCCCCTGGAAGAGGATTATGACGTTGACCCTATGGATAGCTACGGCTTGTCCAAGGTCGTTAATGAACAAACGGCCCGTAGCTTCCAGCGACGCTCCGGTGTTGACATCTATGCCCTTCGCATCGGCAATGTGATTGAACCCCACGAATACGCCCAACTGTTTCCCTATTATTTTACACACCCCCAGGTGCGACGCCGGAATGCCTTCTGTTACATTGATGCGCGTGACCTGGGCCAGATCGTGGATTTGTGTTTGAACAAAGACGGCCTGGGGTATCAGGTTTTCAATGCGGGAAATGATCACAATGGGGCCGTTATTCCCAGCCAGGAGCTGGCCCAACGCTTCTTTGCCGGTGTGCCCCTTAGTCGCCCGTTAGAGGGGCATGAAGCCTTGTTTTCCAATCGCAAGATCCGGGAAGTGCTAGGCTTTAGGGAACAACATAACTGGCAGAAATACGTGAACTGGGAATGAAAATCAAGTATCCTCCCCATTCTAATCCTGTCTTGTCCCGTCACAAAGGGACAGCTAAATGAACGGTTGCGGGGAAGGAGGTAAGTACCCGAAAAGTAGCTTTTTCACGTTCAATTTAGTCGTTCACGATTTTGAGCCGAGTTGAGCCTTTTCTGAACGGGGTATTCCGTTAGCACGCCGTTTTCATTGATTTTAGGTGATTTAAACTCCTGTACTACTGAATGTAAGACAGAATCCATTATTGTCTTACATTCAGTAGTACTCATCCTATTGGTGATTATACAACCAACTTTATCTGATATGGCATCCCCTCTTTTAGGACTTCGCACGGCAATCTATGCCGTTCCCGATCTAAACCGGGCCAAAACTTGGTATGCTGCCTTCTTAGGAATAGCGCCTTACTTCGATGAGCCGTTTTATGAGGGATTCAATGTCGGCGGCTACGAGTTGGGCTTAGACCCAACGGTAACGCCCGCTTTAGGGATGCCTATAACCTATTGGGGTGTTGCTGATTTAGCAGGGGTTTGCCAGTCCTTAGTAGAACAGGGGACTACCGTGTTGGAAGCCCCTCCCCATGTAAGAGACGGTATTGAGCTGGCCATTCTTAAGGACCCCTTTGGAAACCAATTGGGATTGATTGAGAATCCTCACTTCAAAGCTGAGTCTTAACATATTGGTGATTATACAACATTACAACATGTAAAATAGATGACTGGCGCCAGATGGATACCTAGCTTATTTTTGGTTTGCATGGGTTGTGCCAGGCCATATACCTTGACCGCTTCCCGTGACAATTCACCTTGGTTTGGCACGGGTGATATTACTGA
>JAQBNX010000183.1 GCA_028288385.1 Spirosoma sp. | reverse complement strand
TCAGTAATATCACCCGTGCCAAACCAAGGTGAATTGTCACGGGAAGCGGTCAAGGTATATGGCCTGGCACAACCCATGCAAACCAAAAATAAGCTAGGTATCCATCTGGCGCCAGTCATCTATTTTAGGTTTGTAATAGAGTACTTTTCATATTGGCACTTATATACCAACGGAGTCCAACGATCTATAACCCAAAAGGGTCTTATAAAAACTATTAATCCGAATGAAACTCTCTTTACTACTGCTGTCAATCCTTCTATACGCAACGGCCTGCACCAAATCAGTTAGTCCTGGCGAAAACTATTTAGCAGCAGCTGCCCAGCACTGTAGCTATTTAACAAATCGGCTTAGCTGGCTCCAGTCAATAGTAACTTCAGGACAGTATCAAAAGCCTGATGCCTCTCTACTCACTCCGATTCAACAGATCTCTTTATCGGATTACGGGGGTGGGCATGTGTTTCTGCTTGATTCAGATTTGAGCTCTTGTATAACCTGTCCCTGGGCCATTTTAGATTGCGATGGCCAGCCTTTTGTATCCTCATCAAGTTCAGAGCCTCTTCGAGATAAAGTGATCTGGAAGAAGTAACCTCCTGGAGTTCCTTCAGAATCTTCTTTTCTCAAATCGGTAAGACAACCCTAGTTGCCAATTCTGGTTCGTAAAGTAATAAAAATCGTGCTAGTAAAGAGCTGTTAAGCCGTTGAAATAACGGGCCGTTAGTCCGACTCGCTTATACTGATAGCTAACCCGACCCACCAGGCCTACTTCAAGCCTACGATTACGATTAGTATCCAGTAGGGGTTGCGTCTCCAGGCCACGGGTTGACTTGTTCACCAACCAATTTATTTGAGGGCCAATTAAAAAACGCAAATTTCTGATGAGTCTAACGCCAATGGTTGGCGTAATCCCCAAATAGTGGTAGGTGTGGATTGATGCTGAATTAAGATAGGGAATCCGGTTTATGTAGCCTTTTTGCTGGTAGCTAAACTCGAGCCCGCTGGTTAATAACGTGGAGAGTGGATGGTCGTAGGCTACTCCCACGTAAAAGCCCGGTTTGGGATCAAAAATAGGCCGAGCAACCAGGACGGTACTCGTCCTGGTGAGTCTGGAAGTGGCATACAAGTAGCCTGCCTGGATACTGACCCGATTGACGTTTGGACCTACCGTAGGCGTTGTATGGAGGAATACCGCTACGAAAAAATTATGTACCTACAAATCTTGGTTTTCACAAGTTATTTCTCAATGGGAATAATTATTAAATCCAACTTACCTTTGTGGTACTATGCGTTCTCTGTTGACATACATTCTGTTGATAGCTGTGTTCTTGCCGAGCATTAGTCCATGGGGAACCATTGCTTATTATCAGCTTAATAAAGATTACATAGTCCGTGTCCTCTGCGAAAACCGGAACAAACCTCAGCTTCATTGCGATGGAAAGTGTTACCTGGCCAAACGCTTAAAAGCCCAGCAAAATAAACAAGACAAACAAACAGCTGAACGTATTCAAAATATATCCCCTTTCCAGCTCTATTGCGAAGCTTGTTTTCATTTTGACTTTGGAACTTCACTAACGGTTTTACAGTCCCATCGTTTCGCTTACCAACTGTCTTCTCATTCTTCTTACGTTCGGAACTTCCTACGGCGACCTCGCTTATTAGTTAATGCCTGGCGGAAAATGTTTTATTGGCTAACTGACAATCGTTTGCCAGCATGTTTTCATGCTGGCTCGACTGATTATTGTTGGTTTATTTACGGTATCCGCGTAGTGGCTCCTTCCTGCTTTTATCATTTCTGATTGACTCTATATGAAGCGATAAATTCATATAGCAACCGCATTTATCCCTACCACGTAAGACTTTGTTGTCAATATCCATCACCTTGGTGGGGTTGGCTTTTGCTGCCGGCCAATGGAACCAACCGGATTTTGCTACACGGCGTCGGGAATATGACTAAAAGTCTTTCAGTCATTCAACCGGGAAGCCAGATTTTTAATCAACTTATGACCAATCATTTCATGAAACTCATAGCCATTTTCGCTATTTGCTGCTACTTCCTTATTTATTGGCTGGATTTGGGCTGTGTAGCTTCACATTAAAAGAACAAACATTTAATGGTCGGAACACGCTGGCCGAATCGCCCATTAGTGTACGATCGAGTATTATTCCCATTCCTAACTCGTCGATAATTCGGATTCGGTTTGAAAATGAAGGTCCCGGGCCAGTCCGTATATTGATAGGGAATAAAAAAGGAGAACTTCTGCTGAATGAGTTAAAATCGAAATGGAAGTTTGCTGGTCAGTTTGATTTAGGGGCGCTTTACGCCGGTATCTACACGATAGAGTTGACTACATCGGATGTTCGGTTTCGCGAAATGATCCAAATCGAGCCGCCCATAGCTGCTCGAGTTATTACCTTTTCAACGACTGAGCAAGACACGTTACTCCTAAAACAATAACACCTAGCCTCAATAAACCTTGTGGGTCAACCAACGAAATACCCAGTTGGTGAACGCAATCTGGTACGTCGCCTTAACGCTAAGTAAGACGCTTATCATGCGGGTTCTTGTTCTGTATAGTTTGGTGTTGGCAACATTGCTACCGACGTTCAGTCAGTGGGGAATGATTGCATATTTCCAAATTAACAAAGAGTATATCACCCGTGTCTTATGCGAAAATCGGGATAAGCCTCAACTACATTGCGATGGCAAATGCTATTTGGCTAAACGCTTAAAGGCCCAGCAAGATAAACACGACAAAGAAACGACCGAACGGGTCCAGCAAACATCGCTGATCCAATTGTTCTGCGAAAGCCATTTCTCATTTGATTTTGCGCCTTTTGTCGGCCTTACTCATCGGCAACTATTCATTTATCTGATCGCTTCCTATAAAGCGCCCATTCATGGCTTGTTTCGTCCGCCCTGGGTCTAAAAGCGGCTCATTTCTTTTTCTTCCCTTTTTGCAAATGCCCTCCCTATCTATTGGCTATTCATCCCAGGCTGTCATGGTAATGGCTGTTTTGAGGCTTGATGGCCAGTTTTAGCGATTAATATTTTCTTTTTCTGAATTGTCTGTAGCTATCTACTTAGCTCAGGCTACTTGTTTTCATACTTAATGAATCCAACAATATTTTTTATAGCCATCCTAATAGGGATGAGTCTGCTGGCTTGCCAATCGAAACCATCGTCGGAAGCCACCACGCAGCCAACCGATTCTACGGGGGCGAAGAAACCCCAATCAGTAGCTGTCTTAGAAAAAACCGTCCTGGCCGTGCATGATAGTGTGATGCCGGCCATGAGCGAGCTGATCAAGCTGAAAAAAGAAGTAATCCAACATCTCGCCGAGTTGGATAAACAACCGGATTCGGTCGAACGTCATCAGCAAAAACAACAAGGATTGGCAATGAAGGCAGCCCTGGAAGAAGCTGATCAAGTTATGATGGACTGGATGCATCATTACAACGGTGATACCCTGGCTAAACTTAATAGAAGACAGGCAATGGCATATTTGAAGGAAGAGCAAAAGCGGGTCAATGCCATGAATCGGCTGATGCGCAAAAGCATTATCGACGCTCAAGCTTATCTAGTATTACGATGAAAAACAGTCTTCGTTTACTCAGCCTGGGTCTGCTCATTAGTGTAAGTGGTTGTCAGATAACCGACGAAAAGCTGCCCTATATCGGTGAACTTGAAACCGTCACTAAAGTCGTTGACGGCAAACAGGTTACTGAACAAGAATATCCCGCTATTCCAGCATTCTCCTTCACCAATCAGGATGGAAAAACGATATCTGAGCGCGATTTTGATGGGAAAATTTACGGTGCAGACTTCTTCTTTGTGACGTGTCCCACCATTTGTCCCGTGATGAAAAAAAACATGCTGACCGTATACAAAGCCTATAAGGGAAGTCCTGATGTTCGAATTTTATCGCATACGATCGATCCTGATCATGATACCCCAAGCATCCTAAAGCAGTATGCCACTGATATGGGCCTATCCGGAACTATGTGGCAATTTGCTACAGGTGACAGAGAGAAGATCTATGACATAGGTGAAAACCATTACCTGGTCACAGCGGCTCGTGATCCAACGGCTCCTGGTGGTTACATCCATAGTGGCCATTTTATCTTGGTTGATAAAGCCAAACACATTAGGGGCATGTATGATGGAACCACACAGGAAGGTACACAACAGTTGATTCGCGATATTAATGTGCTTCGGCAGGAATATTCGAATGAATAACATGTATGTCGTCAGCCAAAAGTGGACAGATGCGTGTTCAAAGTGGCTAAAAGCCTCTCTTCCCATTTCACTGCTCCGGCAGCCCGGCCGCATCTGTCCACTTTTGGCTGACGACATACACGTGGGAAATAGTTGGATTTATAAAAGCTCATCAAACCGAGTTTCCCGTTGAGACCGGTCCACCGGTGCGGATGTGCAAAGTAGTAAACGTGAGCCGCAGTGGCTATTACTATTGGCTTGTGAAACGTCTGGCCAAAAGAGCGAAAGAAAATGAGGCGATTACTGCATTTATAAGGAGCTCATTTACAGCTAGTAAAAAACGATATGGCAGTCCCAAATGACGCAGGATCTTAAGGGCATAATCATATCCCGGCCTCGAGTAGCCAGATTGATGAAGAAGGCTAACCTGAAAAGTATCATTCACAGGAAATATGTGGTTACGACTACGGATTCAAAACATGCTTACCCGTTTCGAAAAACCAATTAAACCGCCAGTTTAATCCTGTAAAACCGGGCCAGGTCTGGGTTTCTGATCTGATTGCTCCGGCAGCCCGGTTATAGGCGTACGGGTGAAGGTTGACGGTCAGCCGCTGCTTCTCTACCTGACGATCATCATGGATTTGTATGATCGAAAAGTGATTGCAGGGCCGCCTGAGCGGTTGGGCCTTGAGTAAGTCCATGAAAGCCACGGAGATGACTATTGCTGCCTGGCAGATGGCTATAAAAAACCGGCCCATCGAGCGGAATTTGATCTTTCATCGCTCCGGCGCCTCGGTCGGACCGGGGAGTGCAGTATGCTTGTCATGCCGTTACCAAGCTGGTGAAAAAAAAATTATTGGTTTTGCAAAGCATGAGCGGGAAGGGTAACTGCTGGGACAATGCCGTCGCCGAAAGCTTTCGCTTCGGCGATCCGATTCAAAAGCCTGAAGTCAGAGCTGGTCTATCATCAGGATTTCCGAACTCAGATCATGGCTAAACAGGCGATCTTTGAATATATTGAAATATGCGAGGCCGCCCGTGCGGTTCAATCGCTAACGCAGGCATTCGGCGTTAGGCTATCTTTTCCCTTTTGACTAGTACCAACAGGTTGCTTAAAGATTTGTCCAGTGTTTTGTTGCAAGTCCACCATGTCATAAGTAGGTAAACAGGTATACAATCTTAATAAAAACAGCCGGTTATCGAGTGTTGAATGTCCTAAACGTAAACGTTCGCTTAAATTGCTCTCTACGTAAAGTAATGAAGATAACAACGTGAGTGAAAACCAATATACTGTGGTCCAAAAGGATGCGCGTAGTTTATACAACTGAAATAACTTTCTTTGAACTGTATACGTCCGGCGATCTGGAGTCAATGAGGTGAATAAAAAACTAATTGTTATCCTTTTACTACTAACCGCTATAGGGAGCTGCACCCATGATCAATCCGCGCAGCCACCCACTCAAGCAACGCTTCCTCAACTCAGCATTCATACGGATTTGACTCGTCTATGCAGACGGCTTATCTGGCGGGCCTATAATTCAAATTACTATGTCTATACCCTGGATTCCACCAACCGGCTTAAGCACGGTACAATCGCTGAGAGAACCAACAGTGGCCGATATTATCCCATCGACCAATACCTTATTTATACCAGCAATGGGTTGTTAGAGCAGGTACGAGAGCTGAATGGTTCGAGTCAGTACATGTATCATAATGGTCAATTGACAGCCATCCAGTTTTCTCAGGCGGGAAAGCCCATCTATTGCTACCAGGTCAGCCACAATTCAGGCGGACAGATTGATGGACTACGGGGAATACCGTTAAATAATAGTGGTCTGCCCGCTTACTCGACCCAGTATCTCCTCGACCAGCAGGGGCGATATGTGCAGCTCGACGTGCGAACAGACCAGGGTGCTCTTTATTATCGGGTGGTACAAAGTGACTTTGACAATGCTACGAGCAGCCCCTACGCCTTAATTCGGGGCATTCCCTATGACCTGAATCGTTTCTCATGGATGAGCTGGGGCGAAGTCTTCCCCCTAAGTCCTCATCTGGCCCGGCGCATACAAACGTATCAATACGCGGCGCCTAACACGCCGACCCAACTCATCAAACGCTCCGATTTGAGACTTACTTATCGCCCAGACCCACAGGGCTATATGATGGGACAATTCAGCACGGATGCCCTAACGGCAATCCAGGATACCGTGTCCATTGACTATCAACCATATCACTAGCTTTTGGAAACGCCCATTAACATTCTAATCGTGGAAGATGAGGCCCTGCTGGCCATGGATTTAGGCGATTTGCTGGAAGAAGAAGGCTATACCGTCATCGGTACGGCTAACAATGGGCCTCAAGCGCTCCGTTTGCACCAGACGACCCGGGTGGATCTAGCCCTGTGTGATATTTTTATCAAAGGCGAATGGGATGGCATCGATACCGTCCAGCGCCTGCTGGGGGAACGGCCCATTCCCATCGTTTTCCTAACCGCGATGACCGACCGGGTAACGCTGGACCGTGCCATGAAGACCTTTCCCGCGGCTTACCTGATAAAACCCATCACCGTACCCGGATTGCGGGCGGCGGTGGAGCTGGCCCTGCGCAACTTTACCCAGCCCTTAGCGGCGAGACCGGAAAGGGCCGCCGAGCAGGGGCCTGCTTTGTCCATTGCAGACGGAGCCGGGCCAGAATCCATTTTGCCCATCGATGAAGCTGTGTTTATCAAGCATCATGATCAATTTGTTAAAATTGCGCTTAATGACATTGAATATCTCGAAGCCGATGGTGCCTACTCGACGCTGGTGACCCTTAGCCATCGCTTTGTCATTCGGCTGTCGATGAGTCTGGTGCTAACGCGGCTCAACTTTCCGCGTTTGGTCCGCATTCATCGTTCCTACGCAATTAATCTAAATCGAATCCAGACATTTACCGAACGGGAGGTATCGCTGTCCACCCAAACTTTACCGGTAGGCAGACTCTTCAAGTCGGCCTTTTTGAGCCACTTTAACCACCGATGATTTCGATACGTACGGCAACGATGCTGATTCTTTTACTAAGGGGACTTATTAGTGTTGCTCACCCCCCACAGCAGAGCCCCCAGGAGGCGAGTCTGCATCAGCGAATCACCCGCCTGCCTGCCCTTCAACGCTTACCCTGGATCGATCTCTATTATCGATTACTCAATGAACAATCCCGGTTCAAGGAAGCAAGAAGCCAACTTGAGGCGGGTTTAAAAACGGCCCAACAGGCCCGGTTGATTTCCTGGGAAGCTTTTTTCAATCGACGCCTGGGCCATTTGGCCGAAACGGAGGGCAACCATCCCGAAGCGATTTACTATTATCTGAAGGCGCTCAATCGCTACCAGGCCATTCATTTGTATGATCAACAACAGATCCTCTGTGGGCGGATTAGTGAGGTGTACGCTGCACAGGAGAATGAACCGGGCAACCGACACTTTGTCCATTTGTTCACCCAACTCCACCAACACAACAATCTGTTCTCCACCCGGGTAGCCAGCTTGCGCAATGAGCTGACTAAATGGCAACGAGAGGATCAGCTTGATTCGCTGCTTGGGAATTATCAAAAGCTGCTGACCGTGCTGCAAATCAATCGGGAGTGGGACAACTACTACAGCGTTTTGGATGGGTTTGGTACGCTGTTGTCAGCCGCTGGTCGCTACCAAGAAGCCGAACAAACGTTACGTAAAAGTCTGGCTTTTGGCCTCCAGCTAGGCGACCGACGGCGCGAACTCTATGCCTACCTCCATCTACCCATTCCCCTACTGCACCTAAAGCGTATCAACGAGGCGGAACGCTACGCCAGGCAGGCACTAAACCGAATCGCTGGGGATCCTGAACGAAAAGATGAACACCTGACGGAAGCGTATCACGTATTGACCCAGATTGCCGAAGCAAAAGGAGACTATGCTCAAGCGCTGGCTTATGAAAGATTACGCAGTCAGGCATCGACTAGGATGCTGAGTGCCGAAAAAAGTCGACAGGTTGCCGAGATTGAAACTCGCTATCAAACCACGCAGAAACAAGCGCGCATCAATGCACTGGATGAGGATAATCGACGACAACTCACCCAGATCAGTTGGCAGGCGGGCGGCTTACTGGCCTTATTAGCCCTGCTAGGGCTTACTCAGTGGCAGTACCAGGTCATTCGTCGGGTGAATGGTCAGTTGATGGACACTAACCAAACCGTTTCCCAAAATAATAAACTGATCAGCGAACAGGCGGATCGGTTAGCCATGCTGATGCGGGAACTTCACCACCGGGTTAAAAATAACCTGGCGATCGTCTCGAGTTTGCTCAGAATGCAGTCGAAACGACTCGCTGATCCGCTGGCCGTCCAAGCGGTACAGGATGGACAACGGCGTGTTGAAGCCATTTCGCTCATTCATCAGCAGATCTACCAAACCGAGAACCTGATGGATGTGCCGATAAAATCCTATATAGAGGATCTGACCCAGGGGCTGCTTACTGGCTACGGGTTTAACCCTAAAACATTCGATTATTGGATTGATGTGGCCGATATCCAACTGGATGTTGAAACCGCGGTGCCACTGGGTCTGATTCTAAATGAGGTGTTAACGAATGCCTTTAAATATGCGTATACCCATGTAGCTCATCCCTTTTTACAAGTGCGGTTGCAGCCGGATCCAAACCAGCCAGCCGACTTACTGCTGCTCGAAGTACAGGACAACGGCCCGGGTCTAGGCTGGATAGACCAGACCGGAACGGGGCCCGGAGAGCAAGGCCCTAGCAGTCACCGCTCAAGCGGGGCAGAAATTACCCCGTCTTTTGGTCAAAGGCTGATTCGGGAATTAACCGGACAGTTAGGCGGGCAGATGAGCTTTCACAATCAAGCGGGCACGTGCTTTCGACTGCTGATTCCCCATTCGATCAAACCGGTTCGAACCCTATCCTAACCCCGTTATGGGTGTGTTGACGGACTATTTCAGGTCGTTGGCTGCCTTTTTCAGGTAGTAGTGACAGAATAACATACGTTAAAAGTTTGTTCTGCGCATATTTGCTTTGGTCCGGCGGGACCAGAATGATAGAATTTTATTCTTTCCCATTGAATGCAACTTAGAAAGATACTGAACTGCCCGAAAAAGCCTACCCAATTCAATTCGACAACTGCGAACGGAATGACCGATTCAAAGCCAGTTTACAGAACTACTCAGCCTCATTAATTCACACCAAGGTCAGAAAAAATTAATCGGCATCGTCGGAATAGACTTCCTTAAGAAAGCAAAACAATACGATCCCCTTTCTAGAAACTTTGCTCTTCATTCCTTTACGTAACACTTCAACTGTCCATTTGAGTCATTGATCTATCTATGTCAGTTTCACTGCCGGATCCCATTATACTAATCGCTAAACAAGCAGGCGATGTGCGTATTCATTCCTTTATTGCCCCGTTTACCTATGATAATCTGGCAAACGCCACACATATCATTGAGAGTAAAAATGCGCTCGTTCTTGTAGATGGACAATTTCTTGTTCCTTATGCACGGAAATTCAGAGCGTATGCAGATAGTCTTGGTAAGCCAATCGATAGACTGTACCTTTCACACAGGCACCCTGACCACTGGTTTGGATTGGGACCCGCATTCAGCGATATTGACATATATGCATTACCGGAAACTATTGACTATGTCAAGCAGGAAGGAGAAGCGTCAAGGAAAGACCATTTGCCAAAAATGGGTACCCTGGCTCCAGACACAATAGTAGTCCCCCAAAATAGCATTACCACCCCGGGTGAATACACTATCGATGGCGTAAAATATATTTTTGACAGGGTAGTTGATACAGAAATCGATTTTCTTCTTACAATAAGAATTCCTGCAATAGGCGTCTATTTTGTTCAAGATCTACTTTATAGCGACACGCATCTGTATCTGACAAAAGACATAGAAAATTGGATTCGGGTTCTTCAAGTAATGTTGCTATCCGATTACGACTTATTTATGCCAGGCCACGGCTTACCGGCTGATAAAAATGAGGTCGCTAAAAATATTGAATACCTCTCCGCAGCCAAACAAGCAATTGCTAATGGATTAACAAAAGGAATATTTAAAAATTACATGATTAAAAGATACCCCGCACGCCTGTGTCCGGGAATATTTGACATATACCTGCCGCGGTTATTCGGCACTGCAGGTCAGTATTAATGTCTGCTCACTTACAGTAGAACACAGACAGCTACTGGCACTATCCAATCTCACTTGCTGTAGGGTTCTTATGACGGCGTCCTGCAAACTAGGATTTGGGTACTCTCTCTACGTAATAAATAATTTAAATCATGAACAAGGAATATACGGTAGGTCAATATCTGGTCGACAGGCTTTATGAAATAGGCTTGGCGCATCTGTTTTCCATCGCAGGTGATTATACATTGGAATGGGTAGACCATTATGTTGAACCAAGCGAAATTCAGGTAATTCAGGAAGTAAATGAGCTAAATGCAGGTTATGCCGCTGACGGATATGCCAGACTAAAAGGAATTGGCGCACTCTGTGTAACGTATTCTGCGGGCGCATTATCGGCCGTAAATCCTATTGCAGGTGCTTATGTAGAGAGGGTGCCAGTTGTCCTGATCAATGGGGCACCAAGTATAAAACGAACGCTCAGATTTGAGCAGACTGGATTTAGTCCGCATCATTTCATTAGTGGACGGCAAACAAACCTTCAGGTGTTCGAATATATAACGGTTGCGAGTGTACGGGTTGATAACCCCGATCTGGCGCCGATGCTAATAGATTATGCATTAACACAATGTATAACAGAAAAACGCCCGGTTTATATAGAACTTCTTGAGGACATGGTTGACTTAAGGTGTGCGTTTCCGCAGGGAAAACTGAAACCCGCCAGGGTCATGTCTGATAAAGATGGTTTAGACGAGTCAATTCTAGAAATTAAAAGAAAACTGTTGGAAGCAGCCAATCCCCTTATTTGGGTTGGTGTAGAAATTGACCGTCGTGGCCTGCAGGAAAAAGTAGAAAGTCTGATTGAGCAATTAAAAATCCCATTCGTTACCGAGCTTTTAAGCAAAGCCATTTTATCCGAAAATGATGCGCAGTTTGCCGGGGTGTTTGACGGCCTGGCATCATCTCCTGCCGTTGTAGAATTGGTCAAAAAATCTGATTTCATACTGGCGTTAGGCGTTTGGCTATCAGACCTTAACTCATTAGGTGGTCTACCTAATTTTGATAAGACCGCTTATGTTTCGCTAGACACCGTTAAATACGGTACGTTTTTTAGCCCGCAGGTTCCTTTGGAGCATTTAATAGATGGCTTGTTGGCTGCTAATGTTACGTGCAAACCTCAGGATCTACCCCAAAAACCAGGCCGTAAAGAGCCTGCTGCAAATTTAGATGACAAGATCACCTATCAGGGATTTTATGATTTCATACCAGAATTTATTCCTGATAACACTATCGTTGGCAGCGATGCAAGTTTAAACTACTTTGGAGGCATCTTACTCAAGGTGGGTGCTCCGGGAGGTTTTATTGCCCAGTCATCCTACTCATCGATAGGTTATATTGCCCCGGCTGCGACGGGTATTTGCCTGGCAAAGAAAGACGACCAAAGGGTAATGATTTTTTCGGGAGACGGCGGATTTCAGATGAGCGCCCAATGCCTTTCAACACAAACCCGCTTTAAG
>JAQBNX010000835.1 GCA_028288385.1 Spirosoma sp. | reverse complement strand
GGTTTCATTCCCTGTTGCATCAAGTTGGTCAACGCTTGCCAGCGAACACGATTCCACGCAAGAAAATCATGAATAGCACACACACTATATAGAAAATAAATACCAAGCAGACCTATCGACATAAAACGTGGCAAACGCAGAGGAACCTGTTTTTTTTGTTCATTAGCATCTTTTAATGACAAATGAATTAGAATTACTAGCAGTACAGGTATCAATAATAAATACCGATCAAATAAACCCTGCACTCCCATTGGTAAGTAGTAAATCACTAAAACTGAGAAAAATAAAATTCCCACAGCTCGCTGGGAAACATCCATTGACCAGCGAGTTAAATATTGAATTATTCTAATCAAATAATATAGGATACCAATACTCCCCAATAAACTCCCTATCGTCACACCAATCATCATAAGATGGACAAATTCAGGAAAAGGCAAACCATACAAACGATAATAAATATCCCTCAATAACATTGGCCCAAATCCAAACGCATTAAGTGTATTCCACCAGATTGGCATATTTATTCCATCGAAAAAATAATACCAAATGCTAAGAACAATTACCGTTAACAATACATAGAGCCCTAATTTTTTTGGAAAATTAGTCAAGCTGTTTTTTGTGAGAAGCAATAATAAATATGGAAATATAAATACGCCAACGTACATGAGAGCGATAAACGTGTGACTTATAAAGTGGCGTATTAGGTTTAATTTATAAAAACTTAAATGAAAAAAATTAGATGCCTGACCGTTGTAACTAGCCATTCCAGGCATCACATGAGATAGCCATCGCTGGTAAACTATCTGAGTACCCAAACCTACAATTACGGTTATGCCAGCCACACCTATACTTTTTAAATTAATTCCCTTGTAGGCAATGTAAGCAACCCCAAATCCAGCAAAGAGGGCAATGCCAAGCTGGCGGATTAATAGAGCGAGTATTGAAAATCCCAGTCCAATCAACATAGGACGCCAGGCATTGTGCTTTAATCCAATCACCATATAGGACATTGACCATACTGCAAGTGCATAAAAAGGCACATCGGTCATGAAAGAAGCTGATAATCCAAGGTACATTGGGTTAACCAGCATCAGTAATGTTCCAATGAAAGCTAAGCTCTTGTTTTCTGTTGAATTATAAATCAGTTGATGGGTGCCTAACAAACCAATCAGACCAGCCACCAAGGTCGATATCCGAATGGCAGTGAATGAAAAACCAAAGGGTAAACAAAACAAAGCCCCCCACACTATTTGAATTCCTAAATTAACAGCAGTCCAGCCAGATATAAAAAACGTTTGCGTTTCAACTAAAGATTTTACAGACAAAGCATAAGCCCAATCATCACTATAGGGAAATTCACCATAAGGATTGATTGCTATGGCTAAAATAGCCCAGAATACGGATATAACTAGTAATTGTCCTTTTTGAGTAAAAAAAAGCAGATTAGCTTTTAACATAAACCATTAAAAAAGTAAGTGAAGCAACTATTGATTATTCTTAACAAAGGCAGTTATTGTGCGCAATTTGTTTTAAGAATAATAAAATCTTGTTTTGTTTTTATCTATTTCAATTGCTGAAAATTTAAAATTAACTGCCATTAAATGATCAACCAAAAGGATAAAAGTTTTACAATGAAATACTGTTGAATTCTGATGATTCATAGTAATAGCCATTAACAAAATAGTAATTGTATAAATACATTTTTCGTATTTTTAACAATTCTAATGCAAACTTAACTTATAAAATTTAGCAATATTCATGAGATTCTGCATAAATCTTATAATCATCCTATTTTTCACTCCTGCTTTACTATTTAGCCAACCCAGAAAAGTAGTGAAGAGTGGCAACAACAAAGTGTCTGCTGGTATTGATAAACTCAAAGCTGAAGCAGTAGCCGCCATTGACGCCCGCAAAGATCAGGCGCAGCAAATCAACGACATGCTGTTCAGCTTCTCCGAACTTGGTTTTCAGGAAGAAGAGTCGTTCATCTATCTGACAAACCTGCTCGAAAAAGAAGGTTTTAACGTCCAGAAAGGTGTGGCGGGCATTCCCACGTCCTGGATTGCTACGTGGGGATCGGGCAAGCCCTTGATTGCCGTTGGCTCCGACATAGACTGCATTCCCAAAGCCAGCCAAAAACCCGGCGTGGCTTACAAAGACCCTATTGTGGAAGGAGCACCCGGACACGGCGAAGGGCACAATTCCGGGCAGGCACTAAACATTGTGGCCGTGCTGGCGGTGAAGCAGTTGATGGAGCGCGAGAAAATTCCCGGTACACTCATGATGTGGCCCGGCGTGGCCGAAGAACTCGTAGGCACAAAAGCCTTCTATGTGCGCGATGGGTATTTCAAAAATGTGGATGCCTGTATCTTTACCCACGTAGCCAACAACCTATCTGTATCATGGGGCGACAACGGCTACAATGGGCTTATATCGGTGAAATTTAATTTTGAAGGGCAGGCCGCCCACGCAGCCGGAGCACCCTGGCGCGGTCGCTCGGCTCTGGACGCTGTTGAACTGATGAACATTGGCTGGAACTACCGGCGGGAACACCTCGAACTCACCCAGCGCTCCCACTACGTTATTTCGGACGGGGGCGACCAACCCAACGTAGTGCCGTCAAAGGCGGCTGTCTGGTATTACTTCCGCGAACGCACGTACCCTAAAATCAAAAAGCTGTTTGAAACAGGCGTGAAAATTGCCGAAGGGGCCGCTCTGATGACCGATACTAAGTTTACGTATGAAATTCTGGGGTCGGCCTGGCCGGTGCATACCAACAAGCCCATTGCTGCTGTCATGTATGATAACATCAAACGGGTGGGTTTGCCCGCCTGGTCGGCCGATGATCAATTACTGGCGCGGGCGTCGCAGATTGAGTTGCAGGCGCCTAAAGTAGAGGGACTGGCCGTGAAGTTAGATTCGGTGGGAATGCCCGTTTCGTCGGCCCCGGTCGTGATGATGGGCGGCCAGGCCATGACGCCACTGGGAGGTGGTTCCGACGACATTGCCGATATTTCGTGGTCGCTGCCAACGGTGGTGCTACGGTATCCGAGCAACATTCCGGGCCTGCCCGGCCACCACTGGAGCAACGCTATTTCGATGGCTACGCCCATTGCCCATAAGGGTATTGTGGCCGGAGCAAAAGTTGAAGCCATGACCTTACTCGATATGCTGCTGAAACCGGA
>JAQBNX010000160.1 GCA_028288385.1 Spirosoma sp. | reverse complement strand
TCAACACGCCGAACAGACCAAGCGCTACGTTGATAAGCAGAAAACCACTGACAATTAGAAATATAATGATTGGCACGAGCGTCGTATTGTGCTGAGATTCCCGTGCATCGGTCAGGTAGTTTACATCGACGCTCCAGCCGGGTGTCATAGAGGTGATATCCTTAACCAGTTTTGACTCAAAAACGGCATCCGTACCCGTTTTTACGCGAATAATCATTGTTTTATTTGACCCATCATTGTCATTCAGCAACTCGAACATAGCGGGCTCATTCTTCATAAATTCTCCTCTGGCTTTAAAGGTGTTGATTACCCCCGTTACGCGCCATCGTGGCGTTTTACCATCGTGATCGCTGATGACTTTGCCAACCGGGTTATCGGCACCAAACATAGCTTCGACGGCTTTCTGATTAATAATTACGGGGCGGTACTTTGCCACACTGTCGGCTGCCCGATACCACCTACCAGCGGACAAGGGAATATCCAACGTGTTAGCAAAGTTTTCATCGGTATTATACGAGGCAACCTGTGTTTTGACGTTGCCATAGGCTATTCCCATCGAGTTGTGGTAATTTGAAAATGGGGTATTATCGCCCATTCGGGCAACCGACTCAACAGCTGGATATCCTTTGAGTCGCTGCTGGATAGCCTGCACTTTCTTGGCCACGGCCACTGTGTCCTGATTATTATTCAGGCTCATGGTCCAGACGTTATCGTAAGCAAACCCAATGGGTTCAACGTATTGGCTGACGTTGTAAATAATCAGTGAACTGATACCGAACAATACCAGAAAGGACGCCCAAATCTCAGTAATCAGCAGGGTGTGGGCTTTTTTCTTGTTCCAGATGAGAAACAGCAGATGACGTATCATGATTTCAAGGCTTCGATTATACTCAGTTTCGACATACGAAGGGCAGGCAAAACACCCGATAAAAGCCCGAACAAGAGACAGAGCAGTACACTGACGGCAAATACGCTGAAGTTGATGGCCAGATCGGCGTGGGCAATCCAACCGCTGGTATTGACCAGATAAATAATGGTCAATGTAAACGCCAGCGCTACTGCCCCGCCAATGAACGTGATAAATATGTTTTCGACGATGAACTGCCAGAGCAGCGCACGAACCGGCGCTC
This sequence comes from Spirosoma sp., assembly GCA_028288385.1. Classification (GTDB taxonomy): domain Bacteria; phylum Bacteroidota; class Bacteroidia; order Cytophagales; family Spirosomataceae; genus Spirosoma. The sequence continues at coordinate 7,016 of JAQBNX010000160.1, read as the reverse complement.
CAAATGCCTTACGTATCCCAATTTCAGACGATCGCTCCATAATTCGGCTCACGTTCAGGTTAATTAAGTTGAGAGTCGGCAGGCCCATCAGCATGAGCATCACAAAAGTGACGACACCAATGAATATGGCTACTGTGTCCTTGCGGGAGAACAATATCCCCAGGAAGTTTTCCACGTAGGGTTCGCTGGGGACGGTTAGCACGGCATACTTAAACCAACCCTCAACGCCCGGTAACGGAAGCTGGCTGATTCGCCCCTGGAATTCATGGCGAACCTCCTCCATTTCTTTTTTATCCTTACTCAGCAGAATGGCCTGATAGTTACCCGTATTTCCTGTATTCTGGTAATTGCTTTTCGGGACCGTGTACGGGAAATACACGTCGGCAGCGGTGAAAAGACGCGTAAGCGGAACCCCTCGTACCACCCCAATAACCCGGTACGTAACGTTTTCCAGTTCTATGGATTTGCCCACCGCCGGTTCGTCCGGATTGTCGAAATACGCTTCTTTGACGCGGTCGGTGATCACGGCCACAAACTCGCCGTTGGCGATATTCTGTTCGTTGTACGGCTTACCTTCCAGAAAGTCAAATTCCATCACGCGCCAGAAATTGGCATCGGTAAACTTCGTATCGAGTTTAATCTTCCGTGAGCCAGCATAGGCATTTGAGCCGTGGGGTGTTGAAAAAATGCTTACTCGTTCCGGCGTTTTAAGTGTTTTGGTTATATCGGCCAGGAACCGGTAACTCATGGAGGTAGACATCATAGAACTCCGGGCCGAATCCTCTAGCCTTATCCGCTCGATGTACAGCGACCGATACCGGTTAGTTTCCGGATAATGGCTCCCCACCAGGTGGTCAATGAAGGCGGTGAGCACCATCAGCACGGTTAATGTGAAGCTGATACCAAAGAGTGTAATGAATGTATAGAACGGGTGCCGTAGCAACACCTTCCAGGCTATTTTGAGGTAGTTGGTGAGCATGGCTTAGATCGTTTGTAGTACACTATCCCCCACCATTGTCCCGTCGAACAGCCGTACGAGCCGGTGCGTTTTTTTGGCCATCGTCTCGTCGTGCGTGACCATCACAATCGTGCTACCCTCGGCGTTCAGTTGCTGAAGAATCGCCATAATCTCGTTACCCATCGCACTGTCGAGGTTGCCGGTTGGTTCGTCAGCCAGAATGATGGCAGGTCGTCCCACAATGGCCCGCGCAATGGCCACACGCTGTTTCTGACCGCCTGACAACTGGCTCGGAAAATGCGCCATCCGGTTGCTCAGACCTACTTTGGCCAAAGCCTCCTGCGCCAGTTGCCGGCGCGACGCCCCCGTGGCATCACCCTTTCGGTAAAGCAAGGGAATCTCGACATTGTCCAGCACCGACAGGTCGTTGATGAGGTGAAAGCTCTGGAAGATAAAACCTATCTTCTGATTTCGCAGCCGGGCCAGTTCTTTGTCGCGGTACTCCGTAACGGCCTGCTGGCCAATCTTTACCTGCCCCGTGCTGGGTTCATCCAACAGGCCCATAAGGTTAAGCAGGGTCGATTTGCCGCAACCGCTGGGGCCCATGATAGAGACAAACTCACCCTCCTGAATGTGCAGGTTAATATTGGTGAGGGCCAGCGTTTCGATGGTACTAGTGCGGTACACTTTCTCGATGTTTTTTAGGGTAATCATGGTACGTAACGTATTTTTTGGTTCTGGTCAAAATCATATAGCGTCAGCAGTCGGAGTGTGTAGTACGACTGCCAGTAATCGCGAAGGGCCAGAATGGCATCCCGACGAGCCCGGTCTTTATCCTGAATGGCAATGCCTAAATCGGTAACGGTCAGGTCGCTTAGCTTGAATCGTTCCTGAGCAATCTGGTAGCGACTCTGGGCAATCTGGTCGGCCTCGGCGGTTAGTTTAACCTGCTGGCGAAGCATATCCAGTAGTGTTACCTGCGTATAAATCTGCTGCTCGAAGACACGCCTGGCTTGTTCCACCGTTTGCACCGTGAGTTGCTGATTGGCGCGGGCCGTTTCGGTGCGGGCCTGTGCACGGCCCCAGGTCATAATAGGCACCACAAACTGAATCTCTACAAACTGCCGGTCCTGAGGCCGCACATACACGTCGCCGGGGCGGTTGCCGCGATTGGTCAGCCCAAAGTCGGCGTTCAGCACTGCATTGATGCCATTTTCCTTGCGGGCTTTGTCCACATCGCGGTCAGCTTCGAGCCGTTTGCGCTGAAAGGCAATGGCGTCAGACCGGTTGGCAAACGCTTCGGCTATTGCCCGCTCGATGTCGACACTGAATTCACTTACTTGACTGGGTATCACCAGATCAAGCGGTCGCTGCCGGCTGTTGCTCGACGTAGTAGTTCCCGGTTGGCCGCTGCTCATATCCTGTGCGTTCATGAGCGTCCGCAATTTTAGGGAGGCCACTTCAGCCGTTTGTCGTGCCGAGGCCAGGTCTTTCCGGGCATTCAGTACGCTTAGTTGCAGTTGCAGCAGGTCATTACGCGAGAGTTTACCCAGCGCCAGTTTATGCTGGGCAATGGTATAAAGCGTATCGTTATTAGCCCGGTTGGTTTCGGCAATCTGTAAATTTACCTGCGATACCAGCAGGTCGAAAAACAGGCCCGTGGCATCTACCGCTACCTGCTCCATGCTCTCTATGTACTGCTGGTTACTTTCGGCGTAGCGCAACGGTTCGGTCTGGCGGTCCCACTTCATTTGATTGAACCGAAACAGCGGCTGGCTTAGGCCAATAGCAACCGGAATCCCATTGTAGAGCGTATTGCGGTTTAAAAAATTGTCAAACCGCTGCAACTGCTGCTGCACATAAATTGAACCACCCGTAAAGGGAATATTCTGACTCAAGGACAGGTTCAGCACCGAGTTGTTGTTCGACACGGGCTGAAACACCACCGTGCCGTCGGGTTGCTGCACCTGTACAAACGAACGTGTAAAACCTGGCAACGAGCCATTGAGACTCAACTGCGGCTTAAAATCGGCCAGAAACGACCGGTATTTCCAGTAGTTTGTCTTCTTCAAAGTAGCGGCCTGGCGGCTGGCAATCGACTGTTCACGAGCCATATTCACCACCTCCTCCAGGGTTAGTTTCAACGGTTGCGCGGTAACACTGAAATGGGCCAAACAGACGATTATCAATGCTATCCCCAGGGCACAAACGTTTTTGGCGTTTGGTTTATAGGCCGTAGGCGCGGCATGGTCTAAGAAATTGGTCAGTTTCATGGCTTGGCCGGGTCGATGGTGAGTTGCTCCAGGTGGTCAAATTCACTCAAGTCGGTCAGAATCACGCGTTCGCCGGGTTTCAGTCCACTTTTTATCTCGACCCAGTCGAAGTTGGTTAGGCCAATCTGGACCTCCCGCCGTTGCGCCAGGCGGTCGGTCTGCATTACGTATACGTACTGTCGGCGCTTACCCTTGAATGCGGGACCATTGGCCACACGCACTGCCTGTGCACTGCGATTGGTGACGATAAATACCTCTACTTTCTGATTTGGACGTAGCGAAGCATGATGATTATCGTCCAGGTTGACAACAAACCGGATCGTGCTATTCTGCACCGCCGGTTTCACCTGCATGATAGCCCCGCGCAGGTTCGTTTCGTTGATGCGAACGATTACCGGCAAGCCAGCCCGGAGTTGTTCGGCATAGACATCGGAGCAGGAACCTTCGACCCGGAAACTGCCCAGATCGGCTACCTTCGCCAACATCTCCCCCTCATTGACCGCCGACCCGACATTCTCGTTTACCCAGGTGAGTACGCCTGCCCGGTCGGCCAGGATATCGGCCTGCCGGAGCTTTTGGGCCAGCACTTTCAGGTTAGAGCCTTCGATATGGGCCTGCAACTGCGATTCGCGCAAACTGGCACCCATTGACCGGCGGTTGTAGGCCAGGTCGTTTTCCAACTGTTTCTTTTCTAACTGAGCAATACGGAGGGCGTTTTCGGCGCGGGTCACATCTTCGGGCGTTTGTCCCCCTACTTTCATCAGCCGTCGGGCATTCTCTACTTCGGCACTTAATTTATTAATAGTCAGTAGTTTGATCTGGTCATTAACGTCGGCATCGTAAAGGTTTTTATCTAACTTCATCCGGAGCTGCTCGATACTATTTTGTTTCAGGGCCAGCTGATCCTGCAGCTTTTCGTACTCAATCTGCGTCAACGATTTGTCTAACTCCACCAGTGGCTGGCCAGGCTTCACACGGGCGCCGGGCGTCAATAACACCCGCCGAACACTGGCGCGGATGGGGCTAGTTATAATTTGTTCGTATGCTGGGATGATTTCGCCGGTAGCGTTAAGCGTGTTTTCAACCGCGCCGGTCTGAGCTACTGCCGTGCGAATTTTGCCCGCTTCAATGGATGTTTTCAGCAGAGAGCGCATACCCACCAACACACCCACCAGACCTAGGATGGCGGTCAGGCCAATAAGCCAGGGTTTTCGGCGTGAGCGATTAACGATGTCAGAAGCGAGAGCGCGGTCCATACAGCATAATCATTTTGTTTATGTTCTATGCCAATGCTATGCCACCAAATTTCCCACTGACTATCAACCGTTTAATACAAAACGACGCCATAAAATTTGTGCGGATTCACTCTATTTGTGCGAATTCGCACAGCCAGGTATGGCCATCTCAATTTACTCGTTCGTAAGCCGCGATACCCATTAACGGGCATTGAGCATAATGCTTCAGTAACTACTGTGGACTGCTTTTCTGAACCCTGAGCGTATGATTTAGTTAGGAGTAAGAGCCGGCCGGGCCACTTAGCCTTTCCCGTGTAAACGCGTGCCCGGCACGTAGTGGAATGATACCTCAATTTCTTTTTGCCACCGGCATCGAAAATAGTAATCCGACCATTCAGGGTGGACAAGTGCGTCAGGATGAACTGGAAAAGTGTGGTCACTATCAACAGTGGCGTCTGGATTTTGACCTGGTGCAGGAACTGGGTATTCGTTTCCTGCGCTACGGCCCGCCCTTTCATACTACGTTCCTGGGTCCGGAGAGATATGACTGGGCTTTCGCGGATGAAACGTTTCGGGATTTACGCCAGCGCAATATCATACCAATCGTGGACCTGTGCCACTTTGGCGTCCCCGACTGGATTGGCAACTTCCAGAACCCTGAGTTTCCCCAACTTTTTGCCAACTACGCCCGTGCGTTTGCCAGGCGCTTCCCATGGGTTCAGTTGTATACACCCATTAATGAAATGTTCATCTGTGCGAAGTTTTCGGCTCTCTATGGCTGGTGGAATGAGCAACTCCGCACTGATAGCGCTTTTGTTACCGCCCTGAAATACATCGTAAAGGCCAACGTGCTGGCCATGAGCGCTATTCTGGAAGTCAGGGCCGATGCCATTTTTATCCAGAGTGAATCGTCAGAGTACTTTCATGCCGAAAACCCGGCGGCTATCGGACCAGCCGAATTGCTGAATGCCAAGCGGTTTCTGTCGCTGGACCTGAACTATGGGCGACGGGTAGACTCAGAAATGTATGAATACCTGATGGATAACGGGATGACCCGCGAGGAGTACCACTTTTTTCTGGGACATCCGCTGAAACCGTACTGCATCATGGGCAATGACTATTACAAAACCAATGAGCACCGCGTAGCAGCCGATGGCAGTACCCGGGCGTCAGGCGAAGTATTTGGCTACCATGTTATTACTCGCCAATACCACGACCGCTACCGCCTGCCCGTTATGCACACAGAAACCAATTTGTGGCAGGGGCCTGAGGGCGACGAAGCTGTAAACTGGCTCTGGAAAGAATGGGCCAATGTCTTGCGGGTACGTAATGACGGGGTTCCCATCGTGGGCTTTACCTGGTACTCACTTACCGACCAAGTGGATTGGGATACGGCCCTGCGCGAGAACAATGGCCGGGTCAATCCGCTGGGTTTATACGACCTCAACCGGACAATACGTCCCGTAGGTCTGGCTTATAAGCAACTTATTCAGGATTGGAAACAGGTATTGCCCGCCCACAGCATCTGCCTGCAGGTGCCTATCGTGATGCCTAGTGAAAGCGATGAACCCTGGGCACAGAAGAAACAGGGAGAAGCACGGCAGGCTCGCCACAATGCAACGGGCTCAATGGCAAAAACCAACCAGTCAGACGTTTAAAGTAATCTATGGGCTGGAAAAGACCCAAACGGCTCATTGGTCTGTCATAAGAACCGTTTGGAAGGCAGGAAAATAGGGTAATCTGCGTATTACACCTCATCCGGAGCGTACCTTTACCCCATGAATCGCAATGAACTGATCGGCCGCTACCGCGACGGTCTCAACTTCGCATCAAAACTGACCCCCAGGCGTGTGGCCAACGCCTTGAAGGTTGTGTATAGTTATTATGAGTCCCGGCAAACGGGTAGAGCCATGCAACGCGGCCTGCCCATGTCGGTGTCGTTTGAGCCAACAACGAGTTGTAATCTGCGCTGTCCCGAATGCCCCAGTGGTCTGCGTTCCTTCACCCGCCCGACCGGGATGCTCGGCGAAGACCTTTACAAACGAACCATCGACGAGTTGCATGAAACACTGCTCTACCTGATTTTTTATTTTCAGGGTGAACCTTACCTTCACCCGCAGTTTCTGGACCTGGTTCGCTACGCCACGGACCGACAGATCTACACCGCTACCAGCACCAACGCCCACTACCTGACCGACGCCAACGCCCGCAGAACCGTGGAGTCGGGGCTGGACCGGCTCATTATTTCCATCGACGGCACCACACAGGAAACGTATCAGCAATACCGGGTAGGTGGCAAACTTGAAAAGGTCCTGGAGGGCACCAAAAACATCCTGCGCTGGAAAAAAGAACTGAAATCCAGAACGCCCCATGTCGTGTTTCAGTTTCTGGTGGTTAAGCCTAACCAGCACCAGATTGACGAAGTCCGGCAACTCGCCCGCGACCTCGGTGTGGACGAAGTAGTTCTGAAAACGGCCCAGATTTACGACTATGAACACGGCTCCGACCTGATTCCGACGCTGGATCAGTACAGCCGATATGCCCCGCAGG
>JAQBNX010000841.1 GCA_028288385.1 Spirosoma sp. | reverse complement strand
CCGGACGGGACGTCCTGGATCTCAAGCCGCCCCGGCATGTCCATGCTCTCGCCTATGGATTGGGGCGGAAACATGAAGCGGTAGGCATTCTCTCGCGCCAGGGTGCGCCAGGCCCGGTCCAAGCTGGAATAGCGCGCGACGAGGGTGCCGTCGTCGCCGCCGCGCAGGTCGAGCGGATCGGCGATGGCGCGCTTCACCGCGAAGGGCGTTTCGGACATTAGCACGAAGCTGCCGCTGCGCCGTGCGGTCTCGGTCATCTCCAGCAGATCGGCGCGGAGTTCGCGGTCCTGGGTCGCGCCCACCGTCTCGGTCGTGATTAGCCTGAAGGGACGCAGGGCCGTGCCGCCCGGCGTGGCCGCCTGGGTTTCGTCCAGCATGATTGGCGAGGGGAGTTGCCGGCCGCGCGGCACGTCGAGCCCGATGGGCAGCACCGACTTTGCTTCGAAACAGAGCCGTAATTCAATTCGGGCGGCATCCGCGCGCGAGGCGGGCCGGCGCGCGATGAGCCGGGAAAAATAGTCGTCCTTCACGTCCTTCCCGGAACTGGCGATCTCCCTGGAACTGGCGATGAAGCCTGCGAACGCCAAGCCGCCGATGGAGGCGCTCCAGCCATCCCCGGAGGCGGCTTCCGCCTGCAAGGCGGCGGCGAAGAAAAGATCCTCCTGCCGCTCCGGGGCGTCTTCCAAGCCGGGATCCGGCTTCACATGAAAGCTGAGCGTTGTGGCCGCGTCGCGGCTTCGCTCGAAGAGCGGGAAAGCCATTCTCACTTGAAGCGGGACGCTGAAATTGCGGGCTAGCCCGGGCTCGGTCCTCCCCGCTAGGACGGGGGGGGCTGGCAGGATTCCGGCGCGGTATCCCATGGCGGCGCCGGGGCCATGGTCGTTGCCCAGGAGCGGGGTGTTCGCGTTGAAGGCGCTGGCGCCATTCTTGATGGCCGGCCGTGGCTTGCCGCGCGCCATCAGAGCCAGGAGGATAATCGCGTTCGATTTCGCATCAAGCGTCGGCAGCACCGCGGCTGGCTGGCCGCCTTCGAGCTCCCTCACACCCTGCTGCGATCGGGTGAAGGTTCCCTGGAAGTCCATGAAGCGAGGCAACGCGGCGAAATTCGTCTGCCAGGCCAGACGCAGCTCAACCTGCAGGTCGGGCGGTGGCAGGAGCCCGGTCGCGGTCCGCCGGCCCGTTGCATCCGCTTCGCCATAGGCCAGCACGCGGGGGATGTTGCCAAGAAGATCGGCCACGATGGTCGGCGCTTCGCCGAGGCGGGACCAGATCTCCGCGCCGCCACCAAGGCGCAGCTCCAGGGCGCCGTCCATGACGCGGATGTCGTCCTGCGGCCTAGCTGCTGGGCCCGAACCGGATCTCAGCCTGGTGGTAATGCGATGGGCGATGCGAAAAGCGGGGACGTGGTCTTCAGTCTGCCGTCGCGCGCTCCAGAGGCCGAAACTATCGGGGAAGACGTGCTTGTCTCTGTCGAAGGTGCCGACCGCGTCGAAGCGCTTCAAGGTATCCGGGCTGGCGACCAAGCCCATCTGCGTGAAGAGGCTCGCCATCACCGCCGGCGCGCCTGTTGAACCCGCCGTCCGGAAGAGCGCGTTCCATTCACCTGCGGTGGTACCCGCGTGCCTCGGCTTATAGGCGTCGGTGCCGCCGTGCTCGTCCTTCGAGAAGACGAACCGCCCGATGCGGATTTCGCTGCCGTCATGCGCCCGCATATCGCCATTGGGCGGGCCGGCGGTCAGGGTGTCGAAGCCAAGCGGCTTGCCGAAAGGCATCACGGACGAGCCAGGAACCACCGCCAGGAAGCGATCACCCGATAGTTTACGCGAATAAACGGCGGCGAAGGCGAAGGCCCCATAATCTCTGTCGCCAGCCGCCGCCCGGCCCGGCGGAATCGGGCATGGAACGGCTAGATTCACCCGGAATCCTGGATTTCCTCCCTGCCCGACCTCGAGACCAGTGATTAAGCTGCCATCGCGGTCGTGGCGCAGCAACGGCACGCGCACCGATAGCCGATGCGCGCTTGCATCCTCGGCGCCAGCCTGCTCCGGCGTTTCGAACTGCTCGAAGACGTCGCCGCCTTGAAAATTCAGCTTGATGCCTGATGCACTTTGCCGCGACGAAATTCCGAAAAAGAAGGGCAGAGATCCGTCGCCGACGCGCGTCCGGAGCTCGGCCTCACTCAGACGGTAGACGTTCTCGTGCCCGTCGGTGCCTGGCCCTGGCTCCGTGCTCGGCACCCAGTCGAGCGCGCCTTCGTCGCCCTTCTCACGCGTGAAGGCCTCGATCGGCATCCAGCGCAGGCAGGCGTCAAAGCGGTTCTTGGTGTCAAACGGCCGGCGCCGAACAAAGAAAATCTCCACCGCACCGCGTCTGAGGTTCTGAGGAGCGCCACCGTTGGGCAATGGAGGCCAGGCAAAGGCGCCAAAAAGGCGCACGGAAAGGAGACGATCGCCCATCAGAATCTCTCCTCAAACCTGGTCGAGCTGATACTCGGAATGAACCACACAAAAGTTGGACCTGGCACAGAAAAATGCGCCCGCCATTTTAAGTTCTGGTGGTTAGGGAACCGGGGTCACTCGGTGTACTGCCCTCGTAGGAACGGTCTGCCGGTAATTTTGGTCGGCGGCAGCGAAGGGGGTGATGGCGAAGCTTGGAAGAAGAAGCACACGCCGGAGGAGATCGTAGCGAAGTTCCGGCAGGTGGAGGTGCTGATTGGCTAGGGGGAGACGGTGGCCAACGCGGTGCGGGCAATCGGGGTGACGGAGCGGAAGGCCTGCGCGACGTTGGGGCAGCACAGATCGAAGCAGCGTACGGCGACGCATGTGGGCGCGCGCTGCTGGGCGAGAAGTCGTGCAGTAGGCGGCCGGGCGGTTAGGCCGACGATGCATTTCAGT
>JAQBNX010000151.1 GCA_028288385.1 Spirosoma sp. | reverse complement strand
TCAACACGGTCAATCCGCTCAATATACGGGTTGGCAACCCGTATCTAAAGCCAGAAACCGTTGACCGGATCGAAGCGGGGTATAGCACCCAGATTAGGAAAACGTACCTCAACGTCTCGCTCTACAGCCGGCTGAACACCGATGACATTCAATCGGTGAGTCAACGCTCGGATACGTTGGTGGGGGCCGTGGTGACGCGCGTAACCAACGTCGGCAAAGAATACAATTACGGCTCCAATGTCTTTGCCACCATCAACTTAACGCCCCGCTGGAGCGTAAATGCCAATCTGGACATCATGTACCGCTTCATTCAGGGCCAGGCCTTAGATGTGACGGGTGAGTCGATTCGGATCAGCAATCAGGGTCTGCGCTGGGGAGGTCGGATGGACACCCAGTTGCAACTCGATAAAGGGTGGGGAATGCAGGCGAATATCGGTTACAGGGGGCGGGACATCAATCTGCAAGGCTACCGGATTGGCTTTGCTCAATATTCGCTGGGGGTGCGCAAAGACTTTAGCAATAAGCGGGGCAGTTTAGGGTTAGCTGCCGAGAATTTTCTGAGCCGCGGCATGGGCTTTACGTCGGTGCTGAATTCGGCCCAGTTTAACCAGGATTTTCGGCAGTACATCTACAACGCCAGCGTGCGGGCCACGTTCAGTTATAAGATTGGCTCTCTGAATGGCGCGAAGGTTAAAAAGAACAAGTCACTGGGCGACGAGAATTGACCTGGTCTGGACTGACACAGTATTAATCATATCCACTTTGCGAGGAGAGTAACTCAAAATTACCTTATGAGACTATTGCTGTCGTCTCACAAGAACCTTCAATTCACCTGGATGTCCTATATGCTAAATGATGTTATTTGTCAACTACAATCAGTCGCTTGCGGTTACGCCCGGTTCATAAGTATAGGGCTGATAACTGTTCACTCCACGACTTTATGATTGACTTTTACATTTTTGAGCGTAAACCCCTTAACTACCTTTTTATCTATAGCTGCGTTTTTGCTTATCACTTCGAAGTCTTCGAATGTAAAATTGGAAAGTTTGTCATGTTCTGAAATGGCAACGTCGAAGAACGTATCACAGGTAAGGGCAATATTTTTGAGACTTATATGATCGGAGTAGGAAAGCGGTACGTCCGGCCGCCCCTGTAAATCAAAAAACTGGGTCCAGGGCTTAACATACAGCAGACTATGCGCCTGGCCCGTTATTTTTTCGACCCGGATGTATTCGTAAAGCTGCGGTGTATCGGGCCGCATCTTAAGCCACAGCACGCGGCTGGCCTTGCTCACGTGGCAGTTTCGCATGATGATGTTTCGGTTATGAATTGCTTCACTGCCACAGGTAAGGGCCGAATGGCAAAAACCGAATTCGCAATCTTCAATGATGATATTTGTGTTGGCTCCATTGCTGGGTACACGGTCGGCCCAGGGTCCTTTGCCACCTTTGAGAGCAATTGCATCATCATTAACCGACAGATAGCATCCTTTAATCAATACGTTGGCGCAGGCATCAATGTCAATAGCATCGGTACTGGGTGCTTTTACAGGTTTTTCGGGCGAATAAATGTGTACATTCAGCACTTTCACGTTCTGGCACTGGTAGTAATGACTGGTCCAGAAACCCGAATTAAGCAGTTTTACATCCTGAACCTGTACGTTGTTGCATTGCCAGATAAATACCAACCGTGGACGGGAAACCTCTAGGTTTGTGCAGTTTGGGTTTTCCTGACGCCGGGTCCAAAAGGCCTCCCAAAAGCGTAAGCCATTGCCATCAATGGTTCCCTTTCCCGAAATCGTAAAACCATTCACCTGATAGGCATTGACCAGAGCCGCAAAATAGTCCAGACTCTGCCCTTCCATGCGGGACGGCAATTTTGGGTAGTCGGCGATGTTGTTAGAGCCTTTAAGCACCGCCCCCTCGGCTACGTGTAAATGCGTGTGGGGCTTGAAAAACAACGCTCCACTCATAAATGTACCTTTGGGAATCACCACTACACCCCCACCCTTCCGGGCTGCAACATCAATGGCCTTTTGGATAGCGTCGGTCTGAAGGAGGGTACTATCTGATTTGGCGCCAAAATCCGTAATGACATATGTCTTTCCGAATTGGGCTAGGTTTACTTTCTGCGTTGTTGTAAACCAGCTACCGATGGGACTTCCATCCGGAAACGACGTTTTCTCAGTGTGTTGCGCAATAAGTTGTCCGCTTAGTGCCACCATGCAAACCAGTGCAACTACTATTTTCATATGACTCTGATCTGCCCACAGGATTTGCCTGTCTCGCTAATTTTCACTGCTCACCAAACGTGCAAGACACGACAGTCCTGCCAGCGGGTTCTGTACGATCGATAACCGAATGTTTATAAGCTCGCTCAGGGCAAAACCTTTTGGATGACTGGAAGGCAATCATCTTAGATGTTGCTCACCGCTACGCCAATTTCTCTTTAAAAAAGTCAATGGTACGTTTCCAGGCAAGTTCGGCAGCCGCTTTGTCATAACGAGGTGTTGTATCGTTATGAAAGCCATGGTTTGCATTCGCATACATATAAGCCGTGTATTCTTTGTTATTCTTTTTTAAGGCAGCTTCATAGGCTGGCCAGCCTTCGTTCACCCGCGTATCAAGGGCGGCATAATGCAACAGGAGAGGAGCCTTTATTTTAGGAACGTCTTCAATCGCCGGCTGGCCGCCATAAAACGGAACTGCCGCTGCCAGATCGGGAATCCGCACCGCCATCATATTGGCAATCCCACCACCAAAGCAGAACCCGACTACACCAACTTTGCCATTACAATCTTTATTGCTTTTCAAGTAGTCAAAGGCAGCAATAAAATCCTCCGACATCTCATTTCTGTCCCGTTTACTCTGCAGTTCCCGGCCCTGATCATCGTTACCCGGATAGCCACCCAATGGGGTTAACGCATCAGGAGCAATCGAAATAAACCCGGCCAGCGCAGCTCTTCTGGCAACATCTTCGATATGCGGATTTAAACCACGGTTTTCATGCACAACTACAATGCCTCCGAGTGGCTTTTTGGCATCGGCAGGCTTCGATAACAAGGCCTTAATGGTTCCACCACCTTTTGGCGATGGATAATTGATGTAGTCTGATTTTAGGCGGGGATCATCAGCTTTGATCTGGATAGCACCCTTATAATCGGGCATGAGAAAACTCATCAGCGACGCTACAGTAAGACCTCCCACGGCGTAAGTCGAGAGCTTTTGCACAAAGTCACGCCGGTCGAGCCGGTTGTGGGCATAGTCGTCATTCATGTCAAACACTTCTTTTTTTATGTCTTCTTTTTTGATCTCGTTCATGGTCGTCTGTGTAGTTTTTACCAACATTTAGGTTGTCTATTCGTAACGTATTCTATTTAGTTGAGTCAGAATGTTTTGGCTGTTCGCTTTTACGCTAAACAGGCAATCAGGCTTATAACTTCGTCGCCATTTTTTTCTACTCACGTCGGTGGTAGGTCTTGGGCAGCCAGTTCAGGCCGCTATAGGCGAGACAGTTTCCTTTTTTATGACGACGTACCAGGCCGCGTTTCAACACCTT
>JAQBNX010000140.1 GCA_028288385.1 Spirosoma sp. | reverse complement strand
GGGTGCCAAGTATACAAGAACGGGTGGCCGCTGGTATGGGCCGGTAGATGAGGCTGCTTCGCGACGGAATCAGGAAATTGTTTTTGCGAGTGCCACCCGCAACTCGCTTCAGTTTGCGCCCTATCGCCGGTTTGACATAAAACTAGATTACAAAATCAATCATCAGCGGTTGACGCACACCATTGCGGTTGATCTGGTGAACGTATTGGGTATCAAAAATCTATTATCCCTTAGTTATGCACCCCAGCCCGACGGTACGTTCGTTAAGCAGGAATATCAGCTGGGTTTTTTGCCGGTATTTTACTACCGGGTCAATTTTTAAACAGGGTGTTTATTGGCACCGTTCATGGAAGACTAACTTGCCGTAAAACTGACGTATGATTATCAAAACCCTTGATACCGGCCCTTTCAAACTCGATGGTGGGGCTATGTTTGGTGTAGTACCTAAAACAATCTGGCAGAAATCAAACCCTGCCGACGACCAGAACCGCTGCGAATGGGCCTTGCGCAACCTACTCATTGAAACGACCGACGCCAACGGACAGCCCCGTCTTATGCTGGTCGATACGGGTGTGGGCGATAAGCAGGATGCTAAGTTCTTTGGTTACTACGACCTGCCGAATGGTCAAAGCCTGACCACAGCCATTGAACAGGCCGGGTATTCGGTCAACGACGTAACGGATGTGCTTCTGACGCACCTGCATTTCGATCATGCGGGTGGCGCTGTGCGCTGGGCCGATGCCGCACATACCCGGCTCGAAGCGACGTTGCCACGGGCCACCTACTGGAGCCACAGCGGTCAATGGGACTGGGCTACCCATCCCAACCCCCGCGAACGGGCAACTTACCTGCGCGAGAACTTTATGCCCCTACAGGCAAACGGCCAACTGCGCTTCACCGACCGCGACAACCTGAACCTACCCGGCATTGAGTTACTGTACATGGATGGGCATACCGAAAAAATGACTCTGCCCTTACTAAAGCCGACGACCGATCGGCCACGCACGGTCGTGTTCTGTGCCGACCTGATTCCATCGACAGCTCACGTGCCCGTACCGTATGTCATGGGCTACGACGTAAGGCCGTTGGTGACAATGGATGAAAAAACCCATTTTCTCAACCGCGCTGTTAACGAAGACTGGATCCTGGTGTTTGATCATGACCCCACCTGCGAGGCTGCAACGGTCGAACAGACGGAGAAAGGTATTCGGGTGAAGGACCGGGGCAAGCTGAAGGACTGGTTATAAAGCCTGCCGGGTGGCCTCGCCCACAAACCAAATCTTGCAACCTGCCGTTATCAGTCGGAGAAGTCTGGTGTTGCAAACATGAAAATAGGGTTGGTTTTATCGGGTGGTGGCGCACGGGGCATAGCGCACCTGGGTGTTATCAAAGCCCTGCTGGAGATGGGCATTCCATTCCACCAGATTGCAGGGACCAGTGCGGGGGCTATTGCCGGAGCCCTGACGGCTCAGGGCTACACCCCCGACGAAAGCCTGAAAATCATTGAATCGTCATCGTTTGTGCGGCACCTGCGGCCCGCCTGGAACCGCATGGGCCTGCTGCGAATTGACTCAGCCATTGATCTTTATCGGAAATACATACCGCACGATACGTTCGAGGGACTAAAAATTCCGCTGCATGTGCTGGCCGTTGACCTGAACGATGGCGAACCCGTTGTTTTTGAACAGGGCGAATTGATTAGGCCGGTGCTGGCATCGTGCTGCCTGCCGGGTATTTTTGAGCCAATGCGGATTAACAAACGCCAGTTTGTAGATGGTGGCGTGCTGAATAATTTACCCGTCGAAATCATTGAGCATAAAGTAGATATCGTTATTGGCTCACATTGCAACGTGCTCGGCCCCCGCAAACCCGTTACGTCCATGCGGGGTGTTATTGAACGGAGCCTGGTGCTGGCCGTGCAGAGCAAGACAAGAGAGCGTTTTGCTAAATGCACCATACTGATCGAACCTCCTGAACTGGCGCAGTATGGTACCATGGACATCAGCAAAGCCAGGGAACTCTTTCGCGTTGGCTA
Source organism: Spirosoma sp. (assembly GCA_028288385.1). GTDB lineage: Bacteria > Bacteroidota > Bacteroidia > Cytophagales > Spirosomataceae > Spirosoma. Next base: position 2,791 of record JAQBNX010000140.1, on the reverse strand, counting down.
CCAGTACACGCGCTCCATGGCGCGACAGATCGAAAAAAGTATAGACCGGCCAACTATTGAAACCGACTAACCAAAAGGCCAACCCATGCAGGTTGGCCTTTTGGTTAGTCGATGGGTATCAAAGGCAAGTATCACACTAGCCACCACCAGAATTGTATTGCCCCACCAGTGCACGGTAAGGCTTACTCAGCAAAAACAAGATCGGATAGCACACATTAAGTTGGTGTAAAGAGGAAACTACGCTACGAAACGAATCGGTGCGGACGCTTATTCTTATGCAAAGAAGTGGCAGACGGCTTATGGCTGACTGACCGGACACACTCTATGCTTCGCGAACCTCAATCGTCAGGCCATACTACAACGCCAGATACGATAAAAACTGAGTTACGAGTATCAAGCCGTAAACAGATAATCAGGCTTATAAAATCGACAACGTAATGCCCATTGTGGCAGCAGTTGCTCAGCCTGCTCATGCCATTAATTCACCAATCTAACAGATTGTTATCTACCTTATTACTCAAAGGGATATACTTACTAGCTTACTACGTACCATGATCTATTTTATCCTGCTCTGTTGCTAACGGCAAAGGCTTGTTTATTCAGACTACCAAAATATTGTTTTGTGATAATATAATTTGTTGAAATAATGAGTTGACTAACGAATTTTATACAAAAAATTTGCAATCTATAGTAGAAGCAATAGTTTTGTAGGAAGTACGCACTTAATTAACCTAACTATCAAGCAAGATGAGGAGATTTTTATCTGTAAGTTTACTACTGTTATGCTCACTCTGGGTTCCGGCCTGGGCGCAGGAAAGGCAGGTAACCGGTAAAGTGACATCAGCTGAGGATGGGATTGTCATTCCTGGCGTGTCAGTCGTGCTAAAAGGGTCGAGCCGGGGCGCCAGCACGGATGCCAATGGCAATTATTCCATCAATGTCCCAGCAACAGGCGGCACCCTTGTTGTAAGCTTCGTTGGCACAACAACTCAGGAAATTGCCGTAGGAAACCGGTCGGTAATCGACGTTAAATTAGTCACTGACAGCCGCCAACTAACCGAAGTTGTGGTAACGGGGGTTGGTGTAGCAACCGACAAGCGTAAGCTGGGTATTTCGGTCGAATCGGTACTGGCCAAAAATCTGCCCCAAACCCCCACCGCTTCAATCGACCAGGCATTGGTAGGGAAAATTGCGGGCGCGCAGATTACAAGTACAAACGGAACTCCCGGTGCACCGGTCAATATTGTTCTTCGGGGAATCAATACCATTAACCGGGGCACAGCTCCCATCATTCTGATTGATGGGGTTCAGGTTGATGCTACGACGTATGACCCGAACGGAAACACCAATCCACTCGCCATTCTGAACTCAATCGATTTAAATACGATTGAACGCGTCGAAGTGGTGCAGGGAGCTGCAGCTGCTACACTGTATGGAGCACAGGGGGCGAATGGGGTTATTCAACTTTTCTCGAAAAAAGGCCAGGCGGGTAAACTCAATATCAATTTCTCATCGGGCATCACACAAAGCACCTTTTTAAATAATGGCGGGGTGCACAAGGCTGATTTACATGGATTCAATACAGATGGGAGCAACAATGTAATTGGCTCCAATGGCAAGCCAATCGTATTTGATCCTGAAACGAGCACCTACGACCAGAACCTGCTCTGGCTGAGCACAGACCCAGCTACGCAGACCAACAAGCCGTATAATGCGAACTTGAAATACTACGATCATTATGCGTATTTTTTCAAGCCGGCTATGACCTACAACAACAGCCTGTCGTTGTCAGGTGGGCGCGACAAGTTTGATTTCAGCATCACCGCATCAAACAACCAGCAAACGAGCAACATTATCAATAACGGGGGTTATAACCGAAGCAACCTGTCGCTGAATCTGGGCGTAGAGCTTGCCAGGGGGCTTACGTTACGGTCGTCCACGCAGTTGGTATATACCAACAACACCATCAAATCAGGCGACCGGAACATCATATACAGACTGAACAATGCCCGCCCGTTTGCTGATTTTAGCGCTACGCAGCCAGACGGAACACCCGGCATCTATTATGGTGATGCCATTGGTGTAAACCACCTGAATCCAAGTTTCTATCAGTATTATACGAATGTAAAAGACAATAAAGTTGATGTCATTCAGAACTTTAACCTGAACTACAAAGTCAACCGCTTCCTCGATTTAGACGCGAAGTATGGTGTCAACTTTGCCCGTCAGGAAATCATCACGGCCTACGGTAACCAGTCGGCTAACCGCAACGTGCAGGAAACAGAAACCTTCCTGTCGAATTATGCCACCGATGACAAAGGCGAAATTGCGAACGTTAGCCAGAACACTACGTATCAGAACCTTATTGCCAGCGCCTTTATTAACACGGACTTCCAGAATGATTTCAAAATCAACCTGCCGATCAAAACGTCGACTCAAATTTCATTCGATTACCGAAACCGTCTGTTCCGCCGGTATACGACGTATGGCCTGGGTCTGCCTGACTACACCCCTTATACAGCCGCTCAAACGGGTACGCAGCGCATAAACGAAGATTACTCGGAGCCGTTTATTACGTACGGCTACTTAGTGAACCAGCGTATTGATTTTGGTGATGTTGCCGGTGTGTCAGGTGGTTTTCGAACAGACTATTCATCAGCTTTTGGGCAAGCGTCGAAACCGTTCACCTTCCCGCGCGGTGATGGTTATTTCCGTCTGTCGGCGCTTAAGTTTTATGAAAGCAGCGCGTTGGCTACCTTCCTGCCCGAATTAAAATTCCGGGCTGCGTATG
>JAQBNX010000134.1 GCA_028288385.1 Spirosoma sp. | reverse complement strand
GCAACAGACTGCCAGAATTTCAAATCGGATACGTGGGTCCAGGGCAGATGGTCGTTGCGAATGGCCCGTTGCCAATCGGCTTTGGTCTTATCCAGCGATACGCCGTAGATGGTGAAACCTTTGTCTTTATACTTGTTATACATCCTAACTACGTTAGGGTTTTCGGACCGGCATGGCCCGCACCACGATGCCCAAAAATCAATAAGTACGTATTTACCCCGTAGCGACGATAGCGCGATGGCTTTGCCAGTAGTATCATTGAGCGTAATCTCCGGAGCCGACGAACCAACCATGACTCCTTTAATGCGGGCTACCCGGCCAATCAACGATTTAGCATGTGGGCTGTTTGGGTTTTCTTTACTGAAGCGTTGGGCTAGTGCGTCGTACGTCTCAAAATCTGAATCAATATTAATGAAATTCAAGGCAAATAGCGCTACCAGCGACGTACCCATGTCAGGAAGCATGGCCTTCACTTTGTCAACTACTTCTCGCTCGGCGGTTGTGTATTCCTGCTCGATTTGTGCAATTCGCTTATTGTCTTTCTTCTCAGTGGCCGCAGCAACCTGCTTGTTCCAGTTTGCTACGCTGGTTTCCATATCAGTGCGCAGGGTGTTCAACTTGTTGTAGTACTCCATGTTTTTGGATCCGGTAACAATTGCTTTGCCCATCTGCCCGGTTCTGGGGTCCATGCGATATCCATCGGCAACCACGTTCAGCGTTTCGCCCCCTTCAACCAGCAAGGCTAGCTTTTGACCACCCCCCACGTTCAGTACGAGCACCTCACCGCCGTCAGCCACCTGGCTTTTCAGTGTGAATGTATTTCCTGCCTGCACCTTTGTCGAATCGATTCGGCGGGTTGGTTGCGAGTTAGCCTCTAAATACACAAGACTACCGGGCGCAGCTTTCTCAATCTTTCCCGTTACAGTAAAGGGCTTGGTTGCCTGCGCGCTCGAAACGGAACTGATGCCCAGCATAAGGGCTATGCAGAAAATAAGTTTCTGTATCATGTTTTCTGTAATTGCTTCGTTACTAATTGACTGACTAATTTAGGGTCGGCCGACCCTTTCGATTTTTTCATTACTTCTCCAACGAACATTCCCAGCAGGTTTTTCTTGCCTTTGTGGTATTGTTCTACTTTGTCCGGCCAGGTCGCCAGTACGTCTTCTACCAACGTTAACAGCGCGTCGGTATTGCGGTTCTGGATCAATCCGTGCTCTGTTGCCAGGTCGATGGGTGATGTTTTAGGTTCACCCATCAGCAACGAAAACACCTGTTGCGCAGCCGTATGACTGAGAGTGCCTTCGTCAACTAATGTAATAAGAGCCGCCAACTGTTTGGCAGATACCGGGAACTGACGCTCTTGCAGGGTTTTCTCGGTAAGTTGCCCTTTAACTGGTCCCATAATCCAGTTAGAAACTGCCTTGTAACTGGTTGTTTGTGCACAAACCGCTTCGTAATAGTCAGCCAACTCGCTGGCATCGGTCAAAAGAGCCGCATCATAATCGGGCAGTCCGTAATAGGTCCTGAATTTTTCATACCGCTCTGCGGGGAGCATTGGCATTTGCGCCCGAATATCGGCCAGCCAGGCATCCGTAATTAAAACTGGTGATAGGTCAGGATCGGGGAAGTAGCGGTAGTCGTTCATGGTTTCTTTCTCGCGCATGGCCTGGCTACGGCCAGTTTGAGCGTCGAACGTACGCGTTTCCTGCACGATACGTCCACCGGTATGAGCCAGTTCGACCTGACGCCGAAATTCGCTGTCGACTGCCCGCATTACGTTTCGTATCGAGTTCAGGTTTTTCACTTCGACCTTAGTGCCCAGATGCGTTGCGCCGGTTGGCCGAATGGATACGTTGACATCGCAACGTAATGACCCTTCCTCCATATTTCCATCACAGATAGCTAGGTAGCGCACTAGCCTACGTATCTCGGTCAGGAATTGCCCAGTTTCATCAGCGGTACGCAGGCAGGGCTCAGTAACTATCTCAATTAACGGAGTACCCGCCCGGTTATAATCCAGTTTCGTTGTCCAGGGGCTGCCATCGTGAACCGATTTCCCCGCATCCTCCTCCAAGTGAATATGGTGGAGCTGAATCGTGGTTTGATAAGCATGACCTGTTTCGGCCGCTTTCGCTGTGATTAGTACTCCTCCACCGACGCAGATCGGCCCTTTGTCCTGCGAAAGCTGATAGCCTTTAGGAAGATCGGGATAAAAATAATTTTTTCGGGCAAATATATTTTTGCGTGTTATCTCGCAATTGCAGGCAAGTCCCATCCGCACGGCGTATTCAATGGCCTTACGATTTAGTTTAGGTAACGTGCCAGGATGTCCCAGCGTGATGACGCTGATATTGGTATTAGGATCAGCCCCGAACGCGTTAGCATCGGCCGCAAATATTTTGCTGTCGGTTAGCAATTGGCAGTGAACTTCCAGCCCAATTACGGCTTCGTAGCGAGAGAGTACTTCCGGCGAAAGGGGTGCGTCGGCTACCATTGGTGAATAGAATATTATTCTGCAAAGATAGCCTGAAATCAGGCTGGTTTGGCCGTAACTTTTGGTTAAGTAACACCAGCACGGAGAGTTAGACCGACAAATACGTAATTTTGAATTTTCTGTGTTATTGGTACGTAATAGCCTCAATAGTAAGTTGTATCGCTACTTACTCAAAGAACATTTAGCCTGTATTTTAGGTATGTTTGCGCCAGTAGCGCAATTTTTTGTGGATTGGGCACCCGAACTCGCTCAGTCTGGATGCGGGATGCGGGCACCTGCTTAATTTTGGCGAATAGTGTCTGGTAGTACTTATAGGCTAAGTAAACGCCCATTCGAGCCCCCTGTGGTAAATTCATAATACCAATATAAGCTTCATCGAAATCGCGCTGGATGTCATTTTCAATGAGCTGTTTGGCATCAAGCCCGAAATCAGAAAAATCGACGCCGGGAAAATACGTCCGGCCGCGATCTACGAAATCACTTTTTAGGTCTCGTAGAAAATTCACTTTCTGAAATGCCGCGCCAAGCTTGCGGGCGGGAGAGCTGAGCCGATCAAATTCTAAGCAGTCGCCCTCGCAAAATACCCGCAGGCACATGAGGCCAACCACTTCTGCTGATCCATAAATATATTCAGTATAACCGTCAGCGTCGTAGTCCTGATTGTACAGGTCCATCTCCATACTTTTCAGAAAAGCTTCAATTAGCTCTAATTCAATGTTATACTGCCGCACAACCAACTGAAAAGACTGCAAAATGGGGTTCAGGCTAATGCCTTCTTCAATGGCCTGATACGTATCGCGTTTAAATCGTGACAGCAACGTTTTTTTATCATACTCATGGAAGGTATCCACAATTTCATCGGCGTAGCGTACGAATCCGTAAATAGCGTAGATAGGTAAGTGGAATTTACGGTCAAGGGTCTTGATGCCTAATGTAAACGACGTACTGTAATGCTCCGTAATCAGTTTACTGCATTCCAGGGAGGTTTTATTGAACAACGCCATCATAGGGTAGAAGGAGATAAAACCAGCCGCTGCGAGCGACTATCAACAGAGCTGGGTATGTAAGTTATGTAAATTCTCTAGCAACCTCATCGGCAACAACCAATCCCGAGATGAGCGATGGTGGTACACCTGGACCCGGAACTGTTAGTTGGCCCGTGTAGAACAGGTTGTTTACCCATTTGTTCTTTAATGATGGCTTTAAAAACGCTGTCTGCATTAACGTATTGGCCAGGCCATAGGCATTCCCCCGATACGCATTGTAGTCATTCTTAAAATCGCTGTGCGCATAACTACGTTTGAAAACGATGTGATCCCGTACATTCTCACCTACGTATGCTTCGAGCCTGTTCATAATTACGTCGAAGTAACGCTCTCGGATTGCGTCGTCGTCAGGAAGATCGGGGGCAACGGGAATCAAGAGAAATAAATTTTCACAACCCTCGGGAGCCACCGTCGGATCTGTTTTGGATGGGGCCGACGCGTAGAATAGAGGTTTGCTAGGCCAGCGAGGTGTTTCATAAATCTCCTGTGCGTGACGTTTAAAGTCCTCGTCGAAGAATAGATTATGGTGTTGAAGACGGGGAATTCGCTTGTCGACACCAATATAAAAGAGCAGTGATGAGGGAGCCATTACGCGCTTGCTCCAATAGGCATCATCATAATTCCGGTTCTCAGACGTCACCAGACTAGTTTCTACGTGGTTATAGTCGGCACCGGCTACTACAACATCCGTCTCAAAGATACCTTGATCCGTCACCACCTGGGTCACCTTTCCCTGCACTACGTCAATTTTCTGCACGGTCTGATTAAGCAGAATTTTAACGCCCTTCTCTTCGGCCAAACTGACCATTGCACGCACAATCTCGTGCATGCCGCCCTTGGGGTACCAGGTTCCCATCGCCATCTCGGCGTAGTTCATCAGGCATTACATGGCGGGAGTGTTCTCGGGAGTTGCGCCTAAGAAAAGCACGGG
>JAQBNX010000780.1 GCA_028288385.1 Spirosoma sp. | reverse complement strand
TAGCAGTTTCGTTTTTTGTGAACTATCCTTCAGAGAACTGCTGAAGAGAGATGAAGTTTCAAAAAGATAGAATTTGACTAACGTGTGTTTCTGATTGTCATTGACAGCTAATAGAATTATGATGTCTTGTTCTGATTTTATTCGGACGTTTTTATGAACGGTGATGGGGTAGGAGGGAAGTAGGCTAAAACAGCCCTTTTGGCGTTCAATAAAACCGTTCAGTTTAGTAGTTCAGCGTTTTTAGCCTTATAGGGGTTTTCTGAATGATAATAGCAGCCCGTTTGGAGGTTTCGGGTTATGCTAAGAAGTCGGAGATTTCGGTGCAAGCCTCGATGATCGACTGCACGTTTACCAGTTCTCGTCGTCGGTAAAAGACACGAGGTGCGCGCTCAGCAGTTTCAGCAGTTCGAAGTGCGCGCTGGTGTGCGCGATTAGCTCGTCGTTGTACAGATCGCCAATAAGTGAAGGCATTGCATTTTTCCGATATAACAGAATGGCCGCTTCTTGGTTTTGCAGGTAAACATAAAACTCATTATAAAACCTTTTTTAGCAATTCTGCCCTGAGTGCAATGGTCGCTTACACGCGTTAGTTGTACTTTCCCGTTATACGCTCGATTCCGTTCGCCGCGCGCGGTTCATTGTTCACATGCCGCGTTGGTGGTTAGCCGGCGAATATGCGTTTGAGAATAAAAGTGCTATACCAAACATTTTTTTCTTCTTGTTGCTTGAAAAACATAACATTGTTCTAAATTTGTAATGAAAAAGCTGGGTAAAAAAAAATTCCTCCAAAAGACGAGGATCTTTCAGAGGAATTACAGTACCACCCGCGGTCAACCCGGAGGGGCCTAGCTGAAGTGGCTCAGCCAATGGACGAGCTGATGACCATGCTGACTAAGCCAGTTGAATAGGTAGTCTTTCATGGCTGCCGGCATGACCGTCAAAAGGGTGAAAAGTTGGACCAGCCATGAGGGCTGCGTCTTGGCCGGTTCCGGTGGAACGGGCGCGGGTGAATGGGACACGTTATAAACGGTCACATTCAGCTGCTGAATGATAATCATAGTATGCTTGTTGCTGGCGACGATCGTGAGAAAATTTGCGCCTTTGACGAGTTAAAGATACGGGTGATTCCCGTAAAATTTAGCGGTCTCTTTCCTTTGTGGAGGGTTGACCGCTTTATTTTTTCCAAATGTGGCGTACTTCCCTCGGAAGATTCTAATTATTCCGTCGATAGTACTATTATTTATGTTATTTTTTCATGAGCCTGGTTTTTGGTGGTGTAATGGCTGCCTTCCAGCACGCAGATAACGATCAATAAAAAAGCCCCGTGAGGGGCTTTTGCGTGCTTACCAATTCAGGTTATCCGTAATCAGGATTTCGTTTTTTCCAGGTGGTGCGTCGTCTTCATCGGGATGGTTTTATACGGAAAGCCGAACTTATCGGCCAGGCCGCGGATTTCCGGCGTATCGTCGTAAGTGAGCATAAAGTGCCCTTACAGGAATGACATGTACTTTAATAGCACCGTTTCATGAAGTTACCCTTCTTAGTTGGATGGCGGCATTGATGAGAGGATGATTGCCGACTATATTTTCTCTAATTTTAGGCGATAGACGGGATCTTTTTGGTCTTTCGACATGTTCCACCCTTACCAACACCTTAATGAGTTTTACCAAGTACATCCCTGATGACATTCAAGAAAAATATGAGATCCATGATTATCGACATGCTGCGGCCATTTTAGCCAACGAGTACCCGGAAGAATTCGAACAGATTTGTATAGCACTTAGAGAATTCAGATTAACGATTGAAGACATCAAAAAGAAAGGTGGAAACGAAAGCGATATTCCCAAGAAAATATCATCAATCCTGAGACCGCTGGGCTGGGAAGAGGGAAAGTTAAGTGCCAAAACGGTGGTTAACGACACTGAATTGAACGTTGAAACGCATAAAATCGACTACGTTAAAGAGCGAGTAGCTTTTGATCTTGAGTGGAATAGCAAGGATCAAACCTTTGATCGAGATTTGTATGCATTCAGGGCATTTTTTGATTACAACAGAATAAGCGTCGGCGTCCTGTTTACCAGAAGCACCACGCTCGATCCCCTCTTTAAAAGCCTTGGCAAGGATGCGGATGGAAAAAAATACAGCGATAAGTATGGAGCAAGCACAACTCACCTTGGCAAGTTGCTTTACAGACTGGATTCTGGTAGAAATGGCGGATGCCCGGTTCTGGTCATAGGTATTACACCCAATTGTGTAGACGGCATTCCCGATATAGAGACGATCGCCGAAGTCGGTGAACCAGTTCTGGCGCAGGATATTGCTACTTTAATAGTTCCCGAAGAGGAAGAACTATCAGATACAGAAACGGAAGAAAGTAATTAAAAATCGCTCATGGCAGATTTAACAGCGGCAGAAGATTTTGTGAATTTTATTGGTGAAAGACGATTTGCCACAATCGTCGCTGATCCACCGTGGCAGTTTCAAAACAGGACTGGCAAGATGGCGCCAGAGCATAAAAGGCTCAACCGTTATGAGACTCTTGACTTAGAATCTATTAAAGCCATACCAGTAGCTTCAGCCGCAGCAGAAACTGCTCACCTCTATCTATGGGTGCCAAATGCGTTGCTGGCAGAAGGGCTGGAAGTGATGAAAGCTTGGGGGTTCACCTATAAAAGCAATCTGATCTGGTACAAGGTAAGAAAAGATGGCGGCCCAGATGGGCGTGGCGTTGGTTTCTATTTTAGAAACGTCACTGAAATAATCCTTTTTGGCGTTCGTGGAAAAAGTCCAAGAACCCTGCAACCGGGCCGGTCGCAACCTAACATCATTGTAAAGCAAAAAAGGGAACATAGCCGCAAGCCAGACGAGCAATACGAGATTTTTGAGAGCTGTAGTTGGGGGCCGTACCTTGAGCTTTTCTCAAGGGGAAATAGGGAAAACTGGACTTGCTGGGGCAACCAGGCGGAAGAATATTTCCCCGAATGGGAAACCTACAAAAACCACTCGCAGAATGGTGGAACTAAGGATAAATCCATGAGTGTCAGTAGCAAAGCGGGACGAACGATTCAACTCGATCTTGAATTAGACGCGGCACTCAAAGAGTAATAATCAAGCAGCCTAACCATCACACAGTTGGGCTGCTTTTCTTCTCATTCAACCGGTTCTCGATCGCTTTCATCGTATCCGCTTTACCCTGCTCATATCCGTACTGCTGGCCCCAAAGGAAACTCGCTAGGGCCGCAAAAAGGATCATCACGACTATCAGTGCCAGGCGGCGTGTCACGTATTTATCCATGCGGGAAAATTAAAACGGGATTTCTCTTCTTACTAGTCTGCCGCCCATCGGGCCTTTACCGTTTGCATCCTTTTCGCTTACTTATTTGTTACATATTTGTTACTTCTTTTTGATGTCTTTTTGGTGTCATTGTTTATATTTGTTCAAACGTTTGCAAACCGTTTGCCTTTCGTTTGCAAAAAAATAAGCCCCCGCTTGCAGGCAGGGGCTTGGTGACGAGTAAAAACCTTATCCGTTGCGGTGGTAGTCAATCCACATTGAAAAGGCGGTGCGAATGGCGACCCCGAGCGCGGGGATCGTATCGCGGTTAAGTTTGAACCAACTGCGTAACCTAGACGCAAAGGTTCGTGGGCGGCTGTTTGCTGCCATAAGTGTGAAAGTGTTTAAGTGAGTAATACCTGCTTCCCTTAAGCAGGGCAATTGCAAGACGCCTGTTTCCAGCAGGCGTTTTTGCGTTTTAAAAATAACTGCTTTTTCGGTAATAACAGCAAATCCAATTCGATAGGTCTGAGAATCGCCCGCATTTGTATCGACTTTTCTCTAATTATTTTTTGAAGTGCGAATGATGGAAACATCATGTGGGTCAGACGACGGCTTTTTATTCAGTTTTAAGCGGTGAAATCCGGGTTTCTGCGGGTTCGTGGGATTGTGTATTACACTGGAATGGCTTGACAACTCCGTTCAATAAACCCCTCCTATAATTGAACATTTAATTTAACCAATCGTCCTACTTACCCTCTACTATACCAGAGTTTATTCAACGAGCCACCAATGAGCTAACGACTATATTGGAGTAGTTGAGAAACCGTAACGAAGCTGTAGCCTTTGGCTTTAAGTCCTGTTATCAGTTCCTTGAGGGCTTGGCGAGATGGCCACTCGGTGGGGTTCATGCTATGCAGTAAGATGATCGAACCAGGCCGGGTATGGTCGATGGTATAAGCCGCCAGGCGGGTAGCGCTCTTACGTAAATCTGCCCTGGAGTCAGGCTCCACATCCCAGGTGATTGTCAGGCGGTGGTGTTGGTGCAGATACCGCGGTAAGCCAATCAACTTCTTGCAGAACGGGGGGCGAAACAATATCTGGTTTTGATGGGTCACCTGACGAATCAGGTT
>JAQBNX010000121.1 GCA_028288385.1 Spirosoma sp. | reverse complement strand
AGGATGATAACCCGCTGATTATTAAAAGGCTTGCAATGGCTAACTGAATCTTACGCATGGAAGTAAATTAACAGACAATACATAACTAATACGCTTCATGACCCCGTTTTGTGGCGAAGCGTTGCAGCCTTATTACTTTTTTGGTCCTAGTGTCAGACTGGACCCTGGTTTCAACGCCCGAAACTGGTCGGGTAGTATGCTTTTGTCGGCCAGCGCTTTCCGCAGATCATCCACTGGCTCCAATTCGCCATCGTCGGCCAGCGGGAACGTACCAAAATGAATCGCCACACTTTGTTCCGACCGCACATCGGCATGAATCTGAACCGCTTCGGCAGGGCTGCAATGCACCGGCGACATGAACCAGTTTGGCTTGTAGGCTCCAATTGGGATCAAGGCGAGCTGCAAAGGACCAAATCGTTCGCCAATTGCCCTGAAATGCGGACCATAGCCTGAGTCTCCGGCAAAGTATAATTTACCAACGGCTTTATTTTCAATAAGATAACCTGCCCATAGCGTACCGTTGCGATCAAACAGGCCCCGGCCGGAAAAATGCTGTGCTGGCAGGCAGTGTATCGTTGTACTCGGGTTATACACCACCGACTGCTGCCAATCCATTTCCGTTACGTTCTGGCAGCCGTTTTGTTCCAGAAAGGCTTTCACGCCAAGCGGGCAGAAAATCCGTGTTTTATCGCGGGCGCACAGTTTCTGCACCGTAGCAATCTCCAGATGGTCCCAGTGATTATGACTTAGCAGCAACAGGTCTATGGTGGGCAGGTCATCGAAGCGAATGCCCGGAGGACTGTTGCGTTTGGGACCCACAAACTGAAACGGACTGACCCGGTTCTCATAGATTGGATCAGTCAGGACGTTTAAGCCGTCGAACTGAAGCAACAATGTGGAATGATTAACATACGTAACGCGCACTGAACCATCGGATACACGAGCAGGCGGTGCGGGACCGGGCTGATCGTTGTGAAAGGCTGGCCAGGGCTGGGTTCGCTCGTGGTTAAGCTGCCAGCCTATGACCTCCCGAAAACCCTTGGGCGATGGAGCACCAGGGGTGAAAAAATTCTTCCCGTCGAAATGATCGCTTACCGGCCCCGTGTAGCGCGGTGCCGATATCAGGTAACCAATCACGACCCCACCAATGACGACGAGCAGAAGAAGTAACCCTAGAATGAAGAAAATTTTTGGAAGCATAGGGGACACAAAAGAATTGGGCGTTTTAAACACCGACTTCAGTTGAGTAAGTAAAGGTAATCAGTCAGTAAGAGTTTAACGCTTCGGCCTGTTTTTTACCTCATACCGTCTGGCTAAATTTTCGTACCTTCGTGGTCTTGTTAAATACTGTTAAATTTCCCCTATTGGGATGAAGGAAGACATTGATCCTGGCAATCTGCCTCAGCACATAGCCGTTATCATGGACGGAAACGGACGCTGGGCCAAACGACAGGGAGCCGCCCGGGTATTCGGTCATCGCAACGCTATTAAGGCCGTGCGGGAAACAACGGAAGGTTGCGCTGAACTCGGCGTGAAGTACCTGACGCTTTATGCCTTTTCCACCGAAAACTGGAACCGACCCAAATACGAAGTGGATGCACTCATGACCCTGCTGGTGCATACGATTCGAGGAGAGATTAAAACGCTCATGGATAACAATGTGCGGCTGACGACCATTGGCCACACCGAGAGCCTGCCGGTCGATTGTCAGCGGGAACTTGCTGAAGCCAGACGCGAAACAGAAAACAACACGGGTCTGACGCTTATTTTGGCGCTTAGCTACAGCGGCCGGTGGGAAATCATCGAAGCGGTGCGCCAGTTGGCAGCCGAAGTGCGGGAAGGCCGGATAACGCCCGATCAAATAGACGATACGTTGTTTGGTAATCACCTCACGACGAGCGGCATTCCTGACCCCGAACTGATGATCCGAACCAGTGGTGAAATGCGTATCAGCAACTTTATGCTCTGGCAGTTAGCGTATTCAGAACTGTACATGCCCGATGTGTTGTGGCCCGATTTCCGCAAGCATCATTTATACGAAGCCATTGTGAGTTATCAGAAACGCGAACGCCGGTTCGGCAAAATCAGCGAACAGGTGGTTAAATAAATCCTAATAAGCGCGTTAAACAACAACTGATTTTGAGCGCATTCCAACCCAATAGGTCCGAATTGAATCCTGCTCATTGACAAACTTTACGTAACACAAACTTGAAACACTATATAAAAGTCATTCTGGGGCTTGCCGTTTTGCTCCTGACCCTGTCGCCTGGCTCCTTGCTGGCGCAGGTGCGTGTTGGCGCCGGACGAAGCACTGAACCGGTTGCCTCTACAGACGACCTGCTCAACTATGCTAACCCGAAAGAGTATGAGATTGCGGGCCTGCGCGTGACGGGAACCCGCTACCTCGACCCTAACTCGCTTGTTTCGCTGGCGGGCCTGAAAGTAGGCGACAAAACCCGCATACCAGGCGAGGTTGTGAGTTCGGCAGTGCGTAAGCTGATGGACTCAGGCCTGCTGGATGATGTTGAAATGTTTGCCGAGCCTGCCGGTGAGGGAAAGATCGCGCTGATGTTCCGGGTACGGGAGCGGCCCCGGCTATACAAAGTCTCATTTCTGGGTATCAAAAAAGGGGAGCAGGATCAGCTGAAAGACAAAGTGAAGCTGAACCTTGGGAAAATCGTGACCAACACGATTACCAAAAATACCCAGATGGCGGTGCGCAAATTCTTCATTGATAAAGGGTATTTGAACACGAAAGTTAAGATTACGACCGTCCCAGACAGCGCCCGCAATAATGCCACTATGCGTGTGCTGGTTGACAAAGGCCAGAAAGTCAAAATCGCTAAGATTACGTTCGAAGGCCGCACCGAGGTGGACGAGTCGGCAGTGCGAATGAAGATGAAAAACACGAAGGAGATGCGCTTTGGACGAGTGTTCAGCCCGTCGAAGTTCGTGCCCAAAAAATATGAGGAAGATAAGCAGAAACTCATTGCCTATTATAACAAATTAGGGTACCGCGACGCTGTTATCGAGCACGATACGGTCATCCATACCGGAGCCAATGCCATCAACCTCAACATTGCCGTGAACGAGGGGAGGAAGTACTTCTACCGTAACGTCGATTTTTCGGGTAATTACCTTTATACAGGTGATCAATTACGTGAGGTACTGGGAATCAAGAAAGGGGACGTCTATGACCCCGAAGACCTGGATAAGCGGCTAAACGGCAACCCAGGACAGGATTTGAGTTCGCAGTATATGGACATCGGCTACCTGTACTACAACGCCCAGCCGATTGAGAAGTCCATTGATGGCGATTCAATTGACCTGGAAATCCGGATTTTTGAAGGCAAGCAGGCGACAATCAATCGTGTTATTCTAAACGGCAATACCAAAACGAGCGATCACGTTGTGATGCGTACCGTCCGGACACTGCCCGGCCAGAAGTTCTCCAAAACGGCCTTGATTCGTACGCAGCGTGAACTCTCAACGCTGGGTTACTTCGACCCCGAAAAAATTGGTATCAATCCCGTTCCACAAAGCGATGGTACGGTCGACATCGAGTATACGGTTGAGGAGAAACCATCTGACCAGATCGAATTGTCGGGTGGTTGGGGCGGCTACGTTGGCTTTGTTGGTACGCTCGGCCTGACGTTTAACAATTTTTCGGCCCGCAACATCACCAATTTCAACGCCTGGCGTCCACTGCCGGCGGGCGACGGACAACGGGTACAGTTGCGGTTCCAGGCTAATGGTAGTCAGTATCAGGTATACTCACTGTCGTTTACAGAACCCTGGCTGGGTGGACGCAAGCCCAATGCCTTGTCTGTGAGTGCGAGCCATACCGTATACCAGACGTTTTATGATCCTTTGAACCCCTACAGCCTGTACCAGGGGCTCAAAGGACGTAAGCCCACTGGTTCCTACACCAATACGGCCTTTACGGTCGGTCTGGGGCGGCAACTGAAAGTTCCTGACGATTTTTTCTCGCTGACGAATTCACTGTCGTTCCAGCGCTATGATCTGAATAACCTCGACATTTTCCAGATTGGCTACAGTAACGGTGTCTCGAACAACTTCACATTCAACACAACCCTGTCGCGTAATAGTATTGATAACCCGCAGTTTCCACGTAGCGGCTCGTCGTTTACCTTAAGTGGTTCGTTCACGCCCCCTTATTCAGCGTTTCGTAAAACGTCGATTGAGTCCGAAAAGCCGGAGGATAAGTATAAGTTCGTGGAATACCATAAGTGGATGTTCGATGCCAGTTGGTTCCAGTCCGTGTTTGGTAAGTTAGTCTTGAGTACCCGTGCTCACATGGGTTTTCTGGGTAGCTACAACCAGCGCACCAATATTGGTCCATTTGAGCGGTTTGTGCTGGGTGGTTCGGGTCTAGCAGGTCAGGGACAGTTTGCGCTGGCACAGGATATCATTGGATTACGCGGTTACGATGACCGTAGTGTTTACACCGCTGACTATGACCGTACCAGTACACCACAGGAACGCAGCCGGGGTGGAGTAGTCTATAATAAGTTTGTGGCTGAACTACGCTATCCGGTTTCGCTTAATCCTTCGGCTACCATTTTTGTGCTTACATTCCTGGAAGCGGGTAACAACTGGGGCAGCTATAAACAGTATAACCCCTTCGATCTAAAGCGGTCTGTGGGTTTTGGAGCGCGTATTTTTATGCCTGCCTTCGGCCTGATCGGTATTGACTATGGCTACGGCTTCGACAAGATTCCCGGAGTTAAGGATAAGGCTTCAGGGCAGTTTCACTTCACTATCGGGCAGCAGTTCCGATAAGATTACGGGGTTATAATCGTTGTTTAAGCGCAGGTATCCGCCAGATAATAATTGATTTGCCGGAAGCAGTTAAACGTTATACCAGATCGGCTATCTAACGGATGATAGTCGGCAACCAGAATTGACAATCAACCAGTTCCGCTAAAAAAGTCTGGAGTTCTCATGAAAAAAGGCCTTTTTTTTGTACTTTTATGCGCTGTTTGGTTGACGACTCCCGCTCACGCTCAAAAGTTCGGTTATGTGGATACCGAGTTCATTTTCAGTAAAATGCCGACATATCAGAAGGCGCTGAGTGAGGTCGACAAATTCACGGACAAATGGTCGAAGGATATTCAGGATAAGTACGTCGAAATTGAAAAATTGCAAAAGACCTACCAGGCCGAAGAAATCCTGTTGACCGACGAGATGAAGCGCGACCGGCAACGGGCGCTCAGCGAAAAAGAGCGCGAAGCCCGTGAGTATAACAACAAAGTGTTTGGCTACGAAGGGTTGCTTTTTCAAAAGAAGAAGGAACTCATGAAAGCTCCCATGGAGTTGGTTCAGCGAGCTATTGACAAGGTGGCAGTGCAGAGAAAACTGGACTTTATGTTCGATAAGGCGTCTGATTTTGTCATGCTCTACACGAACCCCCGTCACGACTATACCGATTACGTGATGGAGGAGCTGGGTCTGGACCCTGCGAGTACTAAAGCAGCCGCTGGCAATACGTCGGCCCCTAAAACAATTGCCGGTGACAGTCCGGCCATTAACGCAACCACAAAACCGAAATAATCAAAAACAAGTAACTGAGATGAAGAAAAACATCGTCATGGCGTTTGCAGCTGCTCTTCTAGTTGGCTGTATTAACGCACAGGCACAAGCTCCGGCTGCTGGCACGACTACGACAACTACTGCGTCGACTGCTGCTGGTCCGCTAAAGTTAGGCTATACCAACATAGATTATGTGCTGGCCCAAACGCCCGAAGCCAAAGATATTCAAAACCAACTGACCATCCAGCGAACGCAATCGGAGAACGAACTGAAGCGGATGCAGAAAGAGTTGCAGGATAAATATGAATCGTATGAGAAAGGGGCGGCTCAAATGTCGGATGTGATTCGTAAGGATCGCGAAACTGAACTACAGGGCTTGCAGGGCCGGATTCAGGAGTTTGGTCGGACAGCCGAAACGTCGCTCCAGACCAAGTACCAGCAGTTGGTAAACCCGGTGGTGCAGAAGATTCAAAAAGCCATCGACGCTGTAGCGAAAGACAATGCCTATACATACGTGTTCAACCTCGATGCGGGTGCCAATACCATCCCTATCCTGCTTGTAGCACCAGAACAGGATAACATTACGGAGTTGGTCTTGCGCAAAATGGGTATCGATCCTGCTAAAGCCGCAGCCGCAAACGCTGCTGCCGCTAAACAAACACCGGCACCCGCTAATGCCAACCGGCCAGCAACAACTGGCAGTGGTTCAACAGCTGCTCCCCGAAAAAACTAACAGGTTAACTGCCTTCACAACGTAACAAAAAGCCTCTCCCGACGGAGAGGCTTTTTGTTACGTTGTTTTCTTTGAAAAGGATAATAGCTGTTTCGTTTAGCTACACAAAGACTAAGAAAAGTATCAAAACCGGATGCTAAACGGTTTTTGACAAAATCTTCATCTTACTTTTACGTTTTCAGAAATAGACCGTTGATTATTGCCCATGATTCGAAT
>JAQBNX010000119.1 GCA_028288385.1 Spirosoma sp. | reverse complement strand
TTTCGTATGCTTTTTGTCGGCACAATCACGTATCGTAAAGGCGTGGATTTGTTGCTGCAAACGTTTAAAAACCTCGACTTGCCAAATGCTGAGTTAGTCTTAGTAGGTCCCGTCAGTGATGGTAGGGACCTACTAAGACTATGCACTGGAAGTATTCGTTATGTTCCTTTCCTGCATCAAAACGAACTTGCTACGTATTA
Organism: Spirosoma sp.; assembly: GCA_028288385.1. GTDB lineage: Bacteria > Bacteroidota > Bacteroidia > Cytophagales > Spirosomataceae > Spirosoma. The sequence goes on along the minus strand of JAQBNX010000119.1, from coordinate 11,268 downwards.
TCAAGAGGCTGATGTATTTGTGTTTCCTTCGTACCTGGACAGTTGGGGGCAGGTGGTACTGGAAGCAATGGCGTGTGGAACACCCGTTATCGTGACGGAGAATACCGGAGCAAAAGATGCCTTGGTCAAAGGGGGTGGGTTTGTTATCCCGGCTGGTAATGTAATGGCACTGGCCGAAAAAATAGAGTACTTTTATAACAACCGCGCGGAAGTTGAGCGAATAGGACGGGAAGCTCGGCGCGTGGCAGAGCAGTATACCTGGGAGAACTATTACCGTCAGGTTACTGACGCACTAACCGATATCGCCCACCGGGTAGGCATCCACACCCACCATAGTAACTAAAGTAGTGGTACATGCGATGATGGGGCATTGCTAGAACAGTTTATGCAAGTAACATTCATTATTCGTAGTCCAGGAACGGGATTTAGTCTTGAAACACTGTTTTACGGAATTGCAGAGCAGTTAAGCCGGGGTGAGCAGATATCGCCTAAACTGATGGTACTACCCCAGATCAGTCGGGGCTTGAAAACGATCTGGCAGAACATTATTTTTGTTAAACAAGCTAATCCCGAGTTTGTGCATATAACGGGAGATGTACACTACGCTGCCTTAATTACTAAAGCTCATAAAACCGTACTCACAATTCCGGACTGTGTATTGCTAAGCCGGACACCCCAACGGTCAATACGCTATGCTATATTCTGGCTTTTCTGGTATTACCTGCCTATCCGAAAGGCGGCCATTGTGACGGCTATTTCGGAAAAAACACGGCAGGAATTATACCAATATATTGGTAAATTGGCTGACAAAGTCCAGGTAGTACCGTGTCATTACGACCCAGCTTTTACGTTCAACCCCAAGCCGTTTAATGCCGAAAAGCCAACATTGCTCCACATTGGTACGGCTCCCCATAAAAACCTGAGTAGGCTGGTCGAAGCCATCGAAGGACTCTCATGCCGTTTGGTAATTGTTGGTAAGTTAACCAATGCGGAAAAAGAGAATCTAGGCAAGCGCCGGATCGATTACCAGCAGTATGCTGATATTAGTCAGGATCAAATGATTGACCTGTATGGACAATGTGACATTGTTACGTTCGTGTCGCTGTACGAAGGCTTCGGCATGCCCATATTGGAAGGCCAGGTTGTTGGTCGGCCGGTTGTAACGAGTAATCTGAGCCCGATGACCGATGTGGGTGGGGAAGGTGCCTGTTACGTAGATCCAACCAATATAGACGATATTCGCAGGGGAATTAGGCGGGTTTGGCAGGACGAAACGTACCGGAGCGAACTTATACGGATCGGCCGGTCCAATGCGCAACGGTTTTCCATGGAGCGGGTAACGGCGCGTTATGCTGCTCTTTATGAATCGTTGCAGGCAGGATAAAACGCGCTGCTACCCCGAATGGACAATGACTAAACCCTCTATCTTACTCTTTATTGAGTATTACTTGCCCGGCTATAAGTTTGGTGGACCCATTCAATCGGTAGCGAATCTGGTGTCGCTGATGAAGGAGCATTACGCCATTTATATTGTGACCAGAGACCGCGATTACCGCGATACTACGGCTTACCCAGATATACCGGTTAATCAGTGGCTTGTCAGAGATGGGTATCAGATCCAGTATTTATCGCCTTCTAATACCACTTTAGGTCATATCCGGGCGTTGCTGACCCAAAGACAGTATGACTATATTTACACAAACAGCCTTTTTGCCGCATTCACCCGACAACTACTGCTGCTTTCCTTTTTAACCGGGCAAAAGATTGTGATTGCTCCACGGGGCGAACTTCACCCAGGAGCCATCCAGTTAAAGTCGTATAAAAAGAGACCGTTCGTGTGGCTAACCCGATGGCTGCCCAAAGACCGGGTTATCTGGCACGCTACCGACCAGGAAGAAGTGCGGGCCATCCAGCACCATTTTGTCAACTGGCGGATTCGGTATGTGCCTGTCCGGTTTGCACCAGACACCCCCAGGCTGCTAAAGCAGCGAACGGCCTTTACAAAGAAAGCCGGGTTGGTGCGTCTGGTATTTATCTCCCGAATTACGATAAAAAAGGGGATTCAATTCCTGCTCGAATTGCTAACCCGGCACTCGGATACTGGAGAAGAGGTTGTGTTGGACATATACGGACCCGTGGTGGACGACATTTACTGGCGTGACTGCCAGGCCCTGATTGAGCGCATGCCTGCCCATTGCAAGGTTACGTACCGGGGTGCCATCTGTCACGAATTAGTAAATGAAACCGTTGTCCGGTACGACTTCCTGGTTCTACAACTATGGGAGAAAACTTCGGACACGCTATCTTTGAATCCCTGTCGGCGGGCATACCGGTTATGATCAGTGATAAAACGCCCTGGCGTGAGCTGGCTGTTCAGCAGGTGGGCTGGGATATACCACTAGATGAGTCAGTCTGGACCGATGTGTTGGAACAGGGTATACAGATGAATAATCAGACGTATGCCCACTGGTCGGCGCGGGCTGTTGACGTAGCCAATACGTATATTAGGGAAGGTCAGTTTGAGCAGAGTTACCGATCCCTGTTTTCCTAAATCTGAGATGACGCAACAACAGGCAATCCAAAAACTCTGGCGTTTTGTCGGTATTTACGGCTGGCAACGGGCGTTGAACAAGGCTGTTGCCCGTAAGCGTCCCGCGTGGATACGTCCGGCGTGGATACGCGGGATGAATCCACGCGGGGTAGAGGTATCGGTGGTTGGCTGCGGTCAGTTTGCGTTTAGCTGTATCTGTTTTTTTATTCAGAAACATAAAGGAACCGTTTTCCTAACTGCTTTTGACACCAATCCGGAACGGGCTGCATCTTTGGGGCGCTACTATGGGTTTCGGCAGATTGGTTTGTCGGCAAGAGATGTATTCGATAATCCCGCCGTTCGATTGCTATACGTTGTATCGAATCATGCCTCGCATACGCCCTATGCTGTTGAAGGATTAAAAAGGGGGCTGGATGTATACGTCGAAAAGCCAGTTTCGGTCAGCTATGAGCAACTAGTGGAGTTATCGGCTGCCCAACGGTCGGCTATGGGTCGGCTCTTCGCGGGCTATAACCGGCCTTATTCGGCCGCCATTCAGACCATTCGGGAACAGGTAGCCACCAGGGCTCCTGCTGGCGGCTTTAGTTTAAGCTATTTTATAAACGGACACCTGATTCCCGATGATCACTGGTATCGGGATCCCGACGAAGGTACACGGGTGTGTGGTAATCTGGGCCATTGGATTGACCTGACGATTCACATCTGGCAGTGGCGCAGTCTGCCTGATTGGGTCGACATTCAGATTGCCTATGCAAACCTGAATGAGCCAGATGATAACCTGTGCGTTACGTTCACAACAAACAAACACGATGTTGTGTCTATGATGCTAACCGCCCGAACCGAGCCGTTCGAGGGCATCAGCGAATCAATCAACCTACAATATGGCGATGTCATTGCCCGCATCGACGATTTTAGGACCCTTACACTCTGGCAGGGCAACCACCGGCGGGAGTGCCGTTACCAACCGAAGGATGTGGGCCACGAACGGGCCGTTATGCAGCCGTATCACATTAGTAACCGTGACTGGCACGAAGTGAGCGTATCTACCCTGCTTATGCTTTATATTAAAGACATGGTTCTGGAACGCCGGTCGGCATCGCGTTTCGAGATACAGTCGCAGGTTGCCCAACTGGAAACCGATATCAACCAGACATTGACAACACCCGTCGCCGTAGCTAGTACATGAACATTCTGAATATTGTGGGCGCACGGCCTAACTTCATGAAAGTTGCCCCACTGCACCGCGCTTTTCTGACGAACCCGGCCATTACGTCTAAAATCGTGCATACAGGTCAGCATTACGATGCCCGCATGAGTGATTTGTTTTTTAATCAGCTCGACCTGCCGCAACCCGATTACTATCTCGGTGTGGGTGGTGGAACTCATACGGAGCAGATGGCTGACATTATGCTTAAATTTGAGACGGTGATGACTCGCGAACGGCCCGACTGGGTACTGGTGGTGGGCGACGTAACGAGCACGCTTGCCTGCGCGCTGGTGGCGGTCCGGATGGGCGTTCGGGTGGCGCACGTAGAAGCAGGTCTGCGCTCGGGCGACCGCCGGATGCCGGAAGAGATCAACCGGATTCTGACCGATAATCTGGCCGATCGGTTGTTCGTCACGGAGCAGGCGGGTCTGGACAACCTCCGGCGGGAAGGCGTTGCTGACGAAAAAATTCATTTTGTGGGCAACGTCATGATCGACTCGCTGGTGCAGTATCGCCGGAAGGCAAATGACCTCAATACCGTCGGTGCGCTGGACCTCATGCCAGGGCAATACGTGCTGATGACCATGCACCGTCCGGCCAACGTAGACCATGAAGCCGGTTTACGGAGTATTGTGCAGATAGTGGAAAACACGTCGCTCCACCGAACCGTGCTGTTTCCGGTGCATCCGCGCACCCGCGCCAACCTCATTCGTTTTGGCCTGATGGACCGGCTAACGAATATTCCAAATGTGCGTTTGCTGGAGCCACAGGGTTATCTGGAATTTCTGAACCTGATGGAACACGCGGTCATCGTTATTACCGATTCGGGGGGTGTTCAGGAAGAATCGACGTATCTTAAGGTTCCCTGTCTGACTTTCCGCGACAGTACCGAGCGGCCTGTAACGGTCGACCTCGGCACGAACCAGTTACTGACCGACTTAAATCCGGAAACGGTACACCACCACGTAGCAGAAATTCTGGCGGGTCGTGTGAAAGCTGGTGTTATACCCCCACTGTGGGATGGACAGACGGCCGGGCGTATTGCCGAAATACTGCTAAATGCCGAACGTGCCGGGGTAGGCTCAATGACCGGAGAGCGTACTGCGCCCATGCTTTCTTAACCGTAAAGCGCTGCGTGTTAAAATTACTTCATGAAACAACTTGTACAAAATCTTAAAACTGGTGAAACCGTTCTCGAAAACGTACCTGCTCCGCAGGTCGGCCGAGGGCAGGTACTGATCCAGACCACCCGGTCATTGGTGTCGCTCGGTACGGAGCGGATGCTGGTTGAGTTTGGCCGGGCTAGCCTGGTTGCCAAAGCCCGCCAGCAACCCGATAAGGTGAAGCAGGTGCTGGACAAAATTCAGTCTGATGGCCTAATGCCGACGCTCGAAGCCGTGTTTCGTAAACTGGGTCAGCCGTTGCCGCTGGGTTATTGCAACGTGGGAAAAGTATTGGCCGTGGGCGAAGGTGTCACGGACTTGCGCATCGGTGATCGGGTAGCGTCCAACGGCCCACATGCCGAAGTAGTTTGTGTGCCCCGTAATTTGGTTGCCCTAATTCCTGACTCGGTCAGCGATGACGAAGCCACGTTTACCGTTGTTGGCGCCATTGGGCTGCAGGGAGTGCGGCTGTTAAACCCGACGCTGGGCGAAACCATGGTAGTGATTGGCCTGGGGCTGATTGGTTTGCTAACGGCTGAACTCCTCCGGCTGAACGGATGCCGCGTTATTGGCCTGGATGTCGATGAGGCCAAACTCGACCAGGCCCGGCAGCGGGGTATCAGGGCACTAAATTCGGCCGATTCCGACACGGTAGCGGCTGTGCTGTCGCTCACCAATGGAATTGGGGCTGATGGCGTCGTAATTACCGCATCGGCCCATACAGATGAACTAATGTCTCAGGCCGCGCGCATGAGCCGCAAACGGGGACGCATTGTACTCATTGGAGTGGTTGGTCTGAACCTGAGCCGGGCCGAGTTTTACGAAAAAGAACTCCAGTTTCAGGTGTCCTGCTCCTACGGCCCCGGTCGCTACGACGAAAGCTACGAGCAGCAGGGGCGCGACTACCCCCTGCCATTTGTGCGCTGGACCGAAAACCGCAATTTCCAGACGGTTCTACAACTGTTGGGAAGCGGGCAACTAGCCGTCTCCTCCTTAATTACGGAGAACGTTCCTTTTGCAGAGTACGAGGCAATCTACCGGGCTATTGGAACCTCGCACTCCATTGCGTCGCTGATGCACTACCCCGAAACGGTCGAACTGGATGCGTCAATTAAGCTGCAGGAAAGTCAGTATGATGGTGGTCCCGGAACCGTTGGACTGATTGGTGCGGGTAATTTTACCGGCGCTACGCTGCTGCCGGCCCTAAAAGCCGCCGGAGCCACGCTCAAAACCATTGCCAGCGCGGGTGGACTGAGTGCCACCTTGTTGGCTAAAAAATTTAGTATTGTCCAAAGCACAACCGATTATCGGCAGATTCTGGCCGACCCAACCATTGACCTATGTATTATCACTACCCGCCACCACAGCCACGCCCGGCTGACAGTTGAAGCACTGCGGGCGGGAAAACACGTGTTTGTAGAAAAACCGCTGGCTATTTATGACAATGAACTCGCTGGTATCATCGATGCGCAGCAGACGTCGGGCCGTATGGTGATGGTGGGTTTCAACCGACGTTTTTCACCCCAGGCACAGAAAATGAAGGCCCTGCTGGGGGGAGGGCGCTCCGCAGAGGTGCCCATGAACGTAGTGGCCACCATGAATGCCGGTTCTATTCCGGCCAGTTCGTGGGTCCACGACCGGGCAGTGGGCGGTGGGCGAATTCTTGGTGAGGCCTGCCATTTTGTAGACCTCATTACGTTCCTCACCGGTAGTCGGGTGGTTAGCGTATGCCTGAACGCCATGGGTCGCCATCCTACGGAGACGACCGATTCGGCCTCGTTGCTCTTGCGCTACGAAAACGGGGCAACGGGCGTTGTCAATTACTTTGCCAATGGGAGTAAAGCCTACGCCAAAGAGCGGGTCGAGGTCTATTCGCAGGAGAGAACGCTGGTGCTGGACAATTTCAGGAAACTGACGGGCTATGGTTTCAAGGGATTTTCGAGCATATCGGGTCGGCAGAATAAGGGCCATGCTGAGCTAATGAAACGGTTGATTGAGCACGTGCGTAGGGGTCGGACTAACGGAGCAGACGACTCCTTAATTCCGTTTGCCGACCTTATCAATACAACCCAAACCATGCTGGCCGCCCTGCATAGCCTGCGCGAAAACCGCTGGGTCAACGTAGCGGGTGTTGGATTGGCACAAATGGAAACCGTATCGGAAGTGGCATGAGACAAGTCGGCCTGGTTTGGCGAACAATACGACACCTGACGACGCGGCAACTAGCCGGCCAGGTCCTGAGCCGGTTACGTGGTCGGGGGCAACTGCGCCTGCCCGGAACCACGCCAGTGGGCTTTTTTCTAACCGTTCCGGAGGCTAGTAAACCCGTGTCATTGGTATCTGAAACGTTTACATTTCTGAATCAGCCGGTGATTATGCCGGAGGTGAACTGGAATTATGCCGACCACGGCAAACTCTGGACGTATAACCTTAACTACTTCGATTTTTTAAACCAGCACTCCGCCGATGCATCAGAACTGATGCCAGAAAGGGGCTTGGGACTGATTAGCGATTTCATAAGGCAAACAAACCGCCTGTGCGATGGTCTGGAACCTTATCCAACATCATTGCGGATCATTAACTGGATTCAATTTTTATCGCGAAACCAGTTGCAGAACGATACAATCAATAGACATCTGTATGCACAGGCAGATTTGCTGCGGAAGCGGTTGGAATACCATATTGCCGGGAATCACCTTCTCGAAAATGGCTTCGCCCTGTTGACGGCCGCGCTCTATTTTCGGCAGGCAGCTTGGTTTGGGCAGGCGGTTAAACTGGTCCGGGCCGAACTGACAACACAACTTTTAGCCGATGGGGGGCACGATGAGCGCAGCCCCATGTACCACCAAATTCTGCTCGACCGGCTGTTTGATGTCTTGCTGGCCGTAACATACGATACGTGGTGCCCTGACTCGACACTTATTCAATTTCTAAACGACAAAGCAGCACGGATGCTTGGCTGGCTCAACGCCATTACGTTCCAGAACGGCGATGTGCCGATGCTAAACGATGCCGCCTGGAACATAGCGCCAACCACCGGCCAACTTCGAGAAAAGTCGCTGAGTTTGGAAATCAGGCCTTCGGGTTCGTCCTTGCAACTTACCAATAGCGATACTGGTTACCGAAAATTCACTTCTCCCCGTTATGAACTTGTTGCCGACGTGGGTGCGGTTGGTCCCGATCACCAGCCCGGCCATGCTCATGCCGACACCTTCTCATTTGTGCTTTATGTGGATAACCAGCCCTTGATTGTGGATAGCGGTACGTCGACATATGAACCTGGAATGCGCCGGGTCTGGGAGCGGAGTACAGCTGCTCACAACACCGTTGCGGTAAAGAACTCAAATTCGTCGGAAGTATGGGCAGGGTTCCGGGTAGGTCAACGAGCACGGGTAACGCTGCTGGCCGATCAGCCTACAACACTAACGGCCCGTCACGATGGTTACTTGTCGCTGGGTATTGGTATTATTCACGAACGAACCTGGGTGGTTGCACCGGAGCATGTTCAGATCACCGACCGCCTGATCGGATCAAAAACAAACCAGCTTGAGACCGGCGTTGCCCGTCTGCATTTTCACCCTGACGTGCCCGTGTCGTTGGCCCACATGGGTATTGAAAGTGATAGGGTCCACGTGGCCTTTGCGTCGGAGCCTGCGCCTGAATTGCGGCTCACTACGTACCAGATGGCCACTGGCTTTAACCAGCTACAATCGGCATTGTGCGTGGAAATTATGTTTACGAACTACCTGGAAACCCGGCTGATGACTACCCGATGAAGATTTTGTACATGACCTTTTACTTTGAGCCGGATCTTTGCGCGGGATCATTTCGAAATACCCCATTAGTGGCTGAGCTTGCCCGGCAACTCGGGGATAATGGGTCTATTCACGTTGTGACAACGCACCCAAACCGCTATCAGTCATTCAGGCAAACGGCTCCCGACCGGGAAGTACGCGGCAACGTGCTGATTGACCGCATTGCCGTGCCAGCGCATGCCAGTGGGCTGACCGATCAGATCCGGTCGTTCATTACGTACTACCGCGCGGCCCACCGATTGGTAAAAGATGCATCTTATGACGTTGTGGTAGCATCGTCGTCGCGATTGTTCACCGCATTTTTGGGCGCGCGACTGGCTCGTAAAAACGGGACTCGGCTGTTTTTGGATATTCGCGATCTATTCCGCGAAACGATTCTGGAAATGCTCAGCAACCGCTCTGGATTTGGGCTACTGATGCGGACCGGCCTAAAGCCGGTTCTTTGGGCCGTGGAGAAATATACGTTTGGGTATGCAACACATATCAATCTGGTATCGGAAGGGTTTCGGCCCTATTTCAGCCGGTTTAGCCAGGCTACGTACAGCTATTTTACGAACGGAATAGACAACGAGTTTCTGCCGCTTCATCCGTTGAATCAGTCACATGATGAGAAATCAGTCAAAACTATACTCTATGCCGGTAATATTGGCGAAGGGCAGGGGCTGCATAAAATCATTCCACAGGCGGCTCGTGCGTTAGGAGATACATATCGATTTGTGGTTATTGGCGATGGTGGTGCCCGGCAAAAACTGGATGCAGCTATCCGAGAGGAGGGCGTCACCACGGTAGAATTGCGTCCTCCCGTTTCCCGAAGCGCTTTGGTCGATGCGTATGAGCAGGCTGATTACCTGTTTGTTCATTTAAACGATCTGGATGCTTTTAAGCGGGTGCTGCCTTCCAAGCTTTTTGAGTATGGCGCTACCGATAAGCCCATTATGGCCGGTGTTGCGGGCTATGCTGCTCAGTTTGTTCGGGAACATCTGCCCAATACACTCCTGTTTGCACCTGGCGATGTATCTGCCCTGGTAGAACAACTGCGCACAACCCCATACCGGACCCTGGCCCGAACCCAGTTTCGGGCCCAGTTTCAGCGCCAGACCATTATGGAAGCCATGGCCCGGCAAATCTGTCATTCCGCATTGGGGAGTGCGGCTTTTGTCGATAGGCCTGAACTTGACAGGACAATTTTATGAACGTGCTGCTGACGGGTGCATCCGGTTTTTTGGGAAGCCGAATATATGCCGAACTGGTTCGGCACCATACCGTTACTACGCTGGGTCGGACGCCCGTTGCCGAACGACACATTACCGCCGACCTAACCAGGCCTCTGCCTTCGCTGGGCCACATGTCGTTCGATTACGTAGTGAATGCGGCCGGTAAAGCCCATTCTCTGCCACGGACTCCAGCCGAACGAGCTGAGTATGAACAGGTGAATGTGCTGGGTACCGCCCAGTTACTATCAGCGCTGGAAGCAATGCCAATGCTGCCCAGGGCGGTCCTTCACATCAGCACGGTGTTGGTTTACGGCCGAACGGAGGGACATATGCTGGACGAAACGACCCCCCTCGGCGCTAGTGATGCCTATGGGTTAAGCAAAGTGAGGGCCGAAACCACCCTGCGGGAGTGGGGACAACGTACCGGTAGCTGCGTTACCCTATTGCGGTTGCCGCTGGTTGTGGCCGAGCGACCCAACGGCAACGTAGCGTCCCTGATGAATGCCATCCGCCGGGGTTATTACGTCCGGGTTGGCAATGGCCTGGCACGCCGGAGTATGGTACGTGCCGACGACGTAGCGGCCCTGATTGGGCGGGTGGCTGGTATTGGTGGTACGTTTAACCTGACCGATGGCTGCCATCCGGGCGTTGGTGAACTGGAAAATGCCCTCGCCCGCTACGTTGGCCGCCAACAACCAATCCGGTCAGTCCCGATGGTAGCAGCACGGGCCGTGGCGACCGTGGGTGATGGGATCAACGCACTCATTGGCCGTCGGTTTCCGCTTGACACAGCCGCCCTTCAGAAGTTAACCAGTTCGCTGACTTTCTCCGATGCTGCGGCCCAACGGCATCTGTCCTGGCAACCCCGCCCCGTCTTGGACCTGTTCACATGAACCTCCCTGTTTACGTAGTAACTGCCATTTTACTGGGAAGTGTTCAGGTGGTTTATCTCAGGATGGCTCGGCAGTTCGGCATTGTCGATCGGCCTAATGACCGAAGTTCACATACCGACCTGACAACCGTTCGGGGTGGGGGTATCCTATTTTACGCGGCTCAACTGGGTGCTTTTTTTTACAGCAATTTCGCGTATCCATATTTTTTTGCGGGTCTGACGCTGGTTGCAGCCGTCAGCTTCCTGGATGATCTGCGCCCGTTGCCCGGCCGGTATCGCATGGGGGCTCAGTTTGCCGGGATGGCGCTTTTGCTATCTGAAATGGGCCTGATTTCCAGTCAGATCTGGGTAATGGGTGCGTTACTTGTCGTTTGCGTCGGTATTCTGAATGCCTATAATTTTATGGATGGCATCAATGGCATGACT
>JAQBNX010000117.1 GCA_028288385.1 Spirosoma sp. | reverse complement strand
GGTCATGCCCGCTTTCGGGTTAAAGAAGGTCAGGCTAGCTGACTGCTGAACATTTTTCAACTGACTACTAAAGCCTAAAAACGAATAGCCAACCGTTCGCACCTGCAAGTCAGCGAAACCGTTGAGTTTAGCATTGAACTGGTAAAACGCTTTGGCGTACAGATTGAAGTCCGTTTTAATCGCGTTGTCGTCGTAGTACCGGTCACGAATATTTGTGTTACCAGCCACCCGCGCCCAGATAATTTCGCCGTAGTGCCCACCCTGGTACTGGTTCCACCCCCCACCAATGTTGGCCGTCAACCGATTAAAGCTGTTGTAGTCGAGCGAGAAAACAGTGCCGTAGTAATCATTATCCAGCCAACGGCGCCGAATTATATCGGTTCTTATGATAACCGAATCGCCAATGACAACATTGGGTAGACCATAGCTGCTAAATTTATTACCGGGCCGGTACTGCTCATAGTAGCCTTTGCCCTTGGTGTAAAAAAAAGAGGTATTCAGCCGCCAGTTTCGGCTCAGTTCGTGCGAGGCAATCAGTTGATAGTTATCCTGCTGATAATTGTCTGTTTCGTTCTCGTACGTATACGGGTTGAATGTTCGGTTGATTTTTAAAAGATTTTCCGGCACCCCACCCCACGACTGGTAGGTTTGCTCCTGCCCTGAGAATACATTAAGCCGAATAAAACTTCGGTTGGTGTAGTAGCCGCCCGACACATAAAACGACTTTAGGTCAGAAAAGGCCCGATCGACGTAACCATCTGAGTATATCTTTGAGAGCCGGGCATCTAAGACAAAGTGGTTGTTTAGCAGGCCTGTTCCGGCCAGTACGTTCACCTTGCGGGTTCCGAATGAGCCGGCCGACAGGTTTGTTTCAGCATACGGCTTGGTTTCGAGCTTATTTGTCTGAATGTTTACAGACGCTCCAAACGCACCGGCACCGTTCGTTGACGTACCAACACCCCGCTGAATCTGGATGCTGCTCACCGAGGAGGCAAAATCGGGCATATCGACAAAATACGTTCCCTGCGATTCGGCGTCATTATATGGGATACCGTTAAGTGTAACATTAACGCGGGTGGCGTCGGACCCACGAATTCGGATACCCGTATAACCCACTCCCGCACCGGCGTCGGAAGTAGTTACAATAGAGGGTGTAAAATTGAGCAGTTGCGGAATATCCTGCCCCAGGTTGAGTTTATCCAGGTCCCGGCGCGATACGTCTGTGTAAGCAATCGCTGATTTCTGATTTGCCCGCGTGGCGCTTACAACTACCTCATCGACTGCAATAGCCGCTTTTTTAAGTGATATTGGCAACGTAACGTTTTGGGTAAGGTCCAGCGTCTGGGTCAGGGGTTCGTATCCCAGCAGGGAAACACGCACCGTTTGTAAACCGGGCTTTAGGTTAGTCAGTCTGAAGCTTCCATCGGTGCTGGTGAACGTACCAATGTACGTACCCTCGATAGTGACGGCTGCACCGGGCAGGGCAGTGCCAGTTAGTTCATTACCGGGTGTAGGCTGGGCATCAGCCTCTCTGACGGTTCCGGAAATAGTGAATTGTGCCTGAATGGGCGTTACGGATAGCCACAACAGAGTAACCAGCATGGCAAAACAGTAGGTCGTCGTTTTTTTCATAACAAAAAAGCGTGACGATAGGCAAGGGGCCAATCCTACCTTTGAGTAAACGATATGTGAATAAATTAAAAATTCCAATTCCCTTCCCGGCATTACCCGGGCAGGTTCTATGGGTATAATCTCAGCCCGTTATATTAGGGCACCCCTTCAAAGATTAGCGGCACAAATGTACACTTTTTTGTAAAACAACCAGAAATATCCCTCGTTTACATTAGTGAACCAGTGCAGGAAGATATGAGTGAGTTTGATTTGGTAGTTTTAGAGGACAATGGGGCCAATGAGCGTCTGAAAGTGGGTGACGTTGGTACCATACTTACGGTATATAGTGAGGGAAAGGCCTTCGAAGTTGAATTTGTTACACTAACTGGTGAGTTGGTGGCTGTAGAAACGTTACTCCCCCATCAAATCAGAACAGTGCGGGCATCGGAAGTAATGTCCGTTCGGGATACGACCACGAAAGAGGAAACCAATTCATAAAGTTTTGAGCGTTATGCTTTTCCACCCGGCCAAATAGTTCTAATTTTGCAATCCAAATTGCAAAACCATGAGCAAAAAGAACACCGGCCTGGATTTTTTGGAAGACCCGGACGCATTAGAAAATAAGTTAGAGGATGTTGGCGACTTCTTTCAACAGAATCGGAACATCGTTTTAGGCATAGTGGGTGGCCTTGTGCTGCTGATTGCTGGTTTCTTTGGCTACCGTGCTTACTTAAGCAGTCAAGACGAAACGGCGCAGGTAGAACTATTTCCTTCGGTTTATAAACTCGAATCCGATTCGCTCAAACAAGCGCTGAATGGCGATGGCAGGACCCCCGGTTTGCTGGCCATTGCCGATAACTACGGTTCAACGTCAGCGGGAAAATTAGCCGAATTCTATGCCGGTTTGAGCTTGCTTAAGCAAGGAAAGTACGACGAAGCTATTGACCGTCTGAAAGCCTTCAGCTCGTCGGATTTGCTGGTGCAGGCCCGCGCTTATGCGCTCATCGGAGATGCCTATATGGAGAAGAAAAGTTATGAGGAAGCAGCCGATTACTATAAGAAAGCGGCTGATTACAAATCTAACAAGTTCTTCACACCTGGCTATCTCATGAAATTAGCCGTTGCCTATGAGCAGGCAAAGCAAAACGATAAGGCCATCACTACGTATAACGACATTATCGAAAAATACGCTCAGTCGGCAGAGGCCGTTAGTGCCAGAAAGTATAAAGCGGTGCTCGAAGCTGCGGGTGGCGAGTCGTAAGCGTATCTGAATTACTCAATACTGCAAGGGACAAATCCAATTCGGCTTTGTCCCTTTTTAGTAGTATGGCTTATTCTCGCCTGAGTATTTGGGCAGCTAAGTGTGGCCGGAAAAGCATCAGCTATTAATTTCTTCTCTCAACCGGACGTAGTGGTCCGGGCTACTAACAGGATGGCTTCAGCCAATAAAAATCTCAGTGTCTTCTCGACGAACGAGTTGCCTGACATCAGCCACAAACGCTTCGCCATTTTGGTTTCAGAGTGGAATAGCGACGTTACCGAAGCTTTGTTCAGAGGTGCTTATCAAACCCTCACTCAGCATGGCGCCCAAGAGGAGAACCTTGTTCGGGGCAACGTTCCGGGTAGTTATGAATTAACCTTGGGTGCGTTATGGTTCGCCCAGCGCGATGATGTCGATGCCGTTATTGCGCTTGGTTGCGTGATTCAGGGCGAAACCAAACACAACGATTACATCAATAAC
>JAQBNX010000110.1 GCA_028288385.1 Spirosoma sp. | reverse complement strand
AGGGCCCTGAAAATAGCCCGTATTAGTCCCAACGCTTTCCTGGACCCCAGCAGGAGTTAACTGCCGGTTGGTAATGCGGTATATATGCGGGTTGTTAGCGTGAAAACGGTCGTAGCTGACCTCGTCTTTGGCATACAGCATGATGAGCATAGCAGCGGCCAAACCGAAGCTCAGGCCCATGACGTTGATGAGTGAATACACCTTGTTGTGGGCGAGGGTCCGCCAGGCGATGGTAAAGTAGTTTCGTAGCATACCAGGACTAAGTAAAAAAGGTTGAGGATACTCGCGTGCCCGTTTCGAATTGGCCAGGGGGCGTAGCAGTTTCAACGCACTCAGCCAAAAACGCCAGTCGGCCTCCTGTTTGCCGACCGTCTGTACCCAATAGGCATACAACTCCAGCAGATCGCCCTGCACTTCTTCCAGCGTATCAGGATGGCCCCACCGGGTCAGGAGTTTCTGGGCCCAGTGAGGTGGTCGGACGTGTTTGGGGGGGTGGGGCATCTTCATGGCCAAACCGATTCATTGCCCATCAACTGTAAGGTCTGCCAGGGCAGGGCGTCCCACAACTGAGTACGTACCTGCTTTACTTCCCACAGCGCTTTCCGACCCGCGGCTGTGACGGTAAAGAAGCGTTTCCGGCGACCACCTCGCTCGGCGGTAGCCCCACCCATTTGGGACGAGAGATAGCCTTTCTCCTCCAGCCGTTGCAGCGTCGTGTGAACTGTACTGAAGCCAACTGACCGCCCGGTTTTCTCTTCAATTTCCTGCGTCACGGTAGCCCCGTAGGCATCCTCATTGAGGACGGCCACGGTTAACATAACCACTTCTTCGAACTCCCCCAGAAAGGCTCGTTTCATTGCATTTGCATTTTATCCGATAATGTCGAACAAATGCAGTGCCAAACCGCATAAAACACCTGTTATGTGCATCAAAAGCGGTTTTTCCCAGATGTAGCCCAGTTAAGTTGTCCGGTTTTGGACACGGATCGTACCAAAACGGACAAGCCAATCCAAGTGGGCTGGCCTGTGCGAATAGGACAAAAAAGGAACCTTACCGTGCAGGTTTTAAGATTGGTTGATATTGGGAGGTATAGGTCAATTGCTTAAAACCGACGTTCAGTTATTGGAGCGTATAGGAATAACTCTTGGCTGGGTTAGTGATCGAACACATTCGTGGACAGGTGCATGAGCGGCTCGAATATCCACTTCATCGCCCCTCACTATATTTCCCGGCCTGTGCCCCACGATCATAAACAGGTGGATCGGGAACTCGATACCTATCCCATCGCCCTTCGACAGGGTATTACCACGCTGTACCTACGAAAACTTTGATTAAACAAACCCAGTAACAGCCTGCACCATTCATTAGCGGGTAAGATAGGAATTAGGTGAGTATTATTACTTACCTTGGCGTATGGGTCTGGTTTAGGCTTATATTCTTAACTTCCTCTTGACAAATAAGCAATTCTGTATTTATGCCGTTGATGATGACGAAGACGACAGGTATTTAATCAAGGAGGCGCTCAAAGCCTACTCAGATTGTGCCGTGACCTTCTTCGCGGATGCAGAATCACTACTAGCAGACCTTTTAAACCGGCCGGAAGAGAAACTGCCCGCCTTAATACTTTTAGATTTGGATATGCCCCGCGTCGATGGCTATGAGGTACTGCAAACACTGCGCACCAACCTAGATCTATGTTTTATCCCCATACTGGTTCTCAGTGCTACCCGGAGTGAGCAGACTGTTCGTAAGGCTTACCAGTTGGGAGCGAACACGTTTATGAGTAAGCCAAATTCCTTTTCTGAAATGAGTCAGCTACTCCAGTTGATGCATACCTATTGGCTGAAAACGGTTCATATACCGGCAAACCCCTAATATCCCATTAGCTGATATACAGTTGCTAAGAGATTTCCTTCTAATCCAAGATAACTTGGTCTAACTGTAGTTGTGCAGGTGCCTACGTCAGCCGCACCGAAATCTGGTTAGCCGCTTCACGCAGGGCGGTGATAATCTCCGCCTGCTTGCCGGACGTACAGCGATACTCGGGCAAAAAAACGCTCAGGCCAGCAACGACCGTCCGTTTAGCGAACACCGGTACGGCAAATCCTTTCACGTGCCGATCTTTATGGTTGGTAAACACAATTTCTTCACGCCGGATACTATCCAACTGCTTGATAAGTAACTCAGCTTTAACAGCATCAGGCCACATTATTTCGCTGGGTAATCCATTCTGGTCGATAAATTTTCTGAGCTCATTGGGGCTGAGATAGGCCAGCAGTAGTCGACCACTTGCCGTATCGTACACATTCCGTTCGGAATGAATTTGTACCTGAACGTCCTGCTCCGAATTCACCGCTAGCAGGGTATACCGTTTATTGTTTCGTAACACGCCCAGTACACAGGATTCTCTTAGCCGGGCCGTGAGCGCTTCCATAATGGCTTGCGATGCACGCACCAGATCCTGACCGTAAGGCACTTCGTTCGTCAATTTGAACGCTGCAGGTCCCAGTCGGTAACCTTTTTTAGTACCGATGTGCTCCAGATACCCTTTAAATACCAGTGTTTTTATAATGTTGGCCGACGTGGATTGATTCAACGCCAGCCGCTCCGAAATCTCGGTTAGCGTAGCGGCCTGTCCTTCCTGTCGGGCTATTAATTCTAAGATATCGAATCCCCGGACTATAACCTGTACCATTGGAGTTGCGGATGAATACCAGAATACAATTACTATATCATTGTGGGAGTAAATATAGCTATAAAACAACAATATAAGAAAATTTAAGAATTATTCGCCCTCTATAATTTAACTCAAAATTAAAATAAATACCCTTATAGGGCCCATAATCAAGGTTTCCCAATATATGAGAAAGATTTATTGCAACATTATTTGCAATTCATTCTACCATTTCTCAATATTGCATTGTTGTGATATTGTTCAACATTGTAAGAGTATAAAGCATGAAAGCACATTACTTCCCACAAAGAATCCTGTTGGTCTGGGGCCTAATGCTCTGGATTATGGTTGACGCTTACGCCCAGAACCAGACCATTAACGGGCGGGTAACCGATGAGACGGGACAGGGCTTACCCGGCGTAAGCGTGGTGCTAAAAGGAACCGCGACCGGTACGACCACGAATACCGATGGCCAGTATAAGCTGGTAGCCTCCCCAACGAGTACACTCGTTTTTTCTTACGTGGGTTACAACTCTAACGAAGTTTTGGTGAGTAGTCAGACTACCATCAATCAGGTGCTTACACCCGACAACAAAACCCTCGGTGAGGTTGTCGTGGTGGGCTACGGTACGCAGGAAAAGAAAGACTTAACGGGTGCCATTTCATCGGTCAGCGCGAAAGATATTGTGAAGGTGCCCGTTTCGGGTTTCGATCAGGCCCTGCAGGGGCAGGTGGCGGGTTTGCAGATTTCCAGCTCATCGGGTGCGCCAGGCGGCAACACCAACATCCTGATTCGCGGCATTGGCTCTATTTCGGGCGGTAACGAGCCGCTATTTGTCATTGACGGCTTTCCGGTTTCGGGTGCTGGCGTGGGCAATCCACTGAATACGATAAATCCCAACGATATTGAAAGCATCGACGTGCTGAAAGATGCTTCGGCAACCGCAATCTACGGATCGCGGGGTTCCAACGGGGTAATAATTGTAACGACCAAGCGGGGCAAGGCGGGTAAATCGCAAATTCAGGTCGATGCCTACACGGGCTTTCAGGAATTGGGTAAAAAAATACCGATGATGAACGCCCAGGAGTTTGCCCAGTTTACCATCGACGGACGAAACAACGGCTACTTAGACAACGTGCCGACCGGTAAAATCACCGATCCCAACAGCTTACGCCCGACATCCTACCGTATACCGATTGATTTGCAGAACCCGGCCGCCCTCGGCGTAGGCACCGACTGGCAGGATGCTATTTATCGCAGCGCGCCCATCCGCAACGTGCAGATAGCCGCTCTGGGTGGTACCGAAAATGCGCGCTATGCCGTTTCGGCCAACTATTTCGATCAGCAGGGTATCATCATCAATTCGGGCCTGAAACGGTATAGCTTCCGGGCGAATATCGATGCGAAGGCTTCGAGCCGTTTAACCGTAGGAGTGAGTGTATCGCCCAGCTTTACCAGTCAGCAAAATGTGCCGTTTGCCGGCCACTATGGCGGATTTGGTATTATTCAGTCGGCGATGGGTCTGCCCCCGCATATCCCTGTTTACAACCCGGATGGGTCGTATGGCAGCACTATTCCAACTCCAGAGGCATCGGTTTCTATCCAGAGTCCGGTCAAAATTGCCAATGAATATAAAAACCCCTCATCGCAGTTCCGACTACTGGGCAACGCCTATGCCGATTACGCGTTGCTACCCAATTTGACATTCCGCACCACCTTTGGCGCTGACCTCAACTTTTTCAAAAGCCAGATCTGGATACCGTCGACTCTAAGCACGTCAGCGCCCATTGGCATTGCATCCGCCACAGCGACGCGGTCGGAAAGCGTAAACTGGCTGAATGAGAATACGGTCAGCTATAAGAAGAGTAGGGGTCGTCATACGCTTGATGTGGTGGGCGGCTTTACGGCACAGCGCGAAACCAGCGATGCCGTGACGGCCAATGCCGTTAATTTCCCCGATGATCTGATTCCTAATATTAACGGCGGCACCATAAACAGTGGGAGCGAGGGTATTCAGGATTACACGATTCTGTCTTTGCTGGGCCGGGCCAATTATACGTTCAGCGACAAATATTTATTGACCGCTACACTCCGGCGCGATGGGTCATCGCGGTTTGGCGAAAACAATCGCTGGGGTACGTTTCCTTCCGCTTCGGTGGGCTGGAGGGTTTCGGAAGAAGCGTTTATGAAAGGCCAGCGCCTGATTACGGATTTGAAGCTGCGGGCTAGCTACGGTCTGACGGGTAACAATGCCATCGGCAATTACCGGGCCATCGGTCAGTTGACCAATGCGAACTACATCCTGGGCGATGCGCTTACACCCGGTCTATCACGCACGTCGTTCTCCAACGGGCAATTAGGTTGGGAGTCGATGAAGCAGCTAGACCTGGGTCTGGACCTGTCGCTGCTCCAGAGCCGCATCAATCTGACGGCCGATTATTACGACAAGCGCAACACCGACATGCTGTTTAATATTTCGGTACCCGGAGCTACAGGCCTGACCAATGCAGTGGTAAACTTAGGCGAGGTTCAGAACCGGGGCCTCGAACTGGCCCTGACGACGCGCAACCTGATTGGTGCCTTTAAATGGACGACTAATGCCAACATTACTTTCAACCGGAATAAAGTCTTGGCGATGAGTACTAACGCCGAACAAATTTTCAGTACCGCCAATGGACAGGTGGCCAACACCCACGTAACACAGGTGGGGTATCCGATTGGCGTTTTCTTCGGCCGGCGACAGCTGGGTATCTTCCAGACGGCGCAGGAAGTAGCCGAGTACAAGGCACAACCCTTAGCTAGGCCCGGTGATGTGAAGTGGAAAGATGTAGATGGCAACGGTGTCATCAACGATAACGACCGGGAAGTCATCGGCAGTCCGCACCCGAAGTATTTCTTTGGTTTTAACAACTCGTTCGCCTACAGAAATTTCAGTCTCGATATTTCAACTAACGGCATGGTGGGCTTCGATATCTACAATGGCACGTTCATGATTAACAACGCCGGGGTGCAGAACAACACCAAGTACGTGTATGACAACCGTTGGATTTCGCCCGAGCAGCCCGGTGACGGTCGATTTGGTCGCACCATTCGGGGCGGCCGGAACAACAATACGGTGTATAGTTCACAGTACCTCTTCGATGGGTCGTACCTGCGGATTCGTACTGTGACGCTGTCCTACATGCTCCCATCCGCCCTCATCCAGCGGATTGGTCTTCAGAACGTGCGTATCTACGCAACAGGTGCTAACCTATTCACCTTCACCGGCTACCAAGGCTACGATCCAGAAGTAAGTACGTCGGGTGACAACCTGCTTGCCTCCCGGTCTGACTTTGGTACGTACCCCATCTCCCGATCATACACGGTAGGCATTAACCTTTCTTTTTAACACTGATCAGCCTGTTCATCATGAAAATAAGACTCGTTTATTTGTCACTACTGGCTTTCTGCTTAAGTGCTTGCAACGATTTTCTGTCTGTCGTGCCCGAAACTGAGCGCACGGTGGCGAACTTTTACAAAACAGCCGCCGATTTTAACACGGCGGTGGTGGGTACATATGCCACCTACAAACATGCCGGTCTGTACGGAAATGGCAATGGGTCGCTCATCTGGTTGGGCGAAGTCTCGACTGATAATACAGATTATGGCTATACCCGTACCCCCGTTAGCGCCCTTGGATTCGAGATTGATGATTTAAACTATTCCCTGTCCAACACCTACTTTCGTGATGCCTGGCTTGGCCATTACCAGGGGATCGGCCGTGCCAACGCGATACTGGACCGCATTGGTGCAATGACATTTGACGCGGCCCTGAAGGCGCAGTACGAAGGCGAAGCCCGCTTCCTGCGGGCCCAGTTCTATTTCAATCTAGTGCGGCTCTTTGGCGACGTGCAAGTAGTAACCACCGAAATCAATGATCCTTACGGCACGGCCACCATTGCCCGCTCACCCGCGGCCGAGGTGTACACCCTCATCGTGAGTGATTTAGTGGCAGCCGAAGAAAAACTACCCGCCACCATCACCGTCGCCAATGCAGGCCGGGCCTCGAAATGGGCCGCCAAGTCGCTGCTGGGCAAGGTGTATCTGACCCAGAAGCAGTATGATAAATCAGCGGCTAAGCTAAAGGAAGTGGTCGATGCCGGCGTGCATAGCCTGCTGCCCAGTTACGCGGATGTTTTTGCGGCTTCGACCTCATTTGCGGCCAATAAGGAAGTGATTTTGGCAGTACAGTACAAAGGCGGTCAAATCAACCAGGGCGGTAATTTCTATTCTCTCTGGACGCCATTTGGCGTAACGGCTCCCGAACTGGGCATATCCGGCGGGCCGGGGGATGGCATTAACCGACCCACGGCCGATCTGATTGCGGCCTACGAAACCGGCGACGCGCGTAAGACAGCTTCGGTGGCTACGTCCTATAAGGATGCATCGGGCAAGGTAGTCAACGAGCCGTACCCGGTTAAATTCCGGCAGACTGGTATTATTCGGGGCGAGTCGGATGTCGATTTTCCCTTGCTGCGGTACGCGGATGTCTTACTGATGTATGCCGAAGCTCTCAACGAGCAGGGGCAGACAACAGCCGCGCTTCCGTTTTTGAATCAAGTACGTAAACGCGCCGGACTGGCCGAATCGAAAGCCGCGGCGCAGGCTGATTTGCGGCTGGCCCTGGAACAGGAACGCCGGGTGGAACTGGCCTTCGAGAGTCAGCGGTGGTTCGATCTGGTCCGAACGGGCCGGTTTGTGCCCGTGATGACGGCCAAAGGGTATGCGGTTAAGCCGTATCAGGTCCTGTACCCCATTCCGCAACG
>JAQBNX010000106.1 GCA_028288385.1 Spirosoma sp. | reverse complement strand
GTTGAAATTGGCGCCCGACAGTATGCCCGAGTTCGGCGAAAAAATCTGCTGAACAATGGCTTCTTCAAAAACCAAAGTCGAGCCGCCGAAAGTACTGCTGATAATTGCATTATTAAAGGTAAATACCGGGTTCAGCGCTGTTGGCGCAACCGGATTGACATTTAACTCGTCGAAGCCTTTGTCGCAACTGCTCAGACTGCCAAACAGGAGCGCTAGGGTAATAAGGAAACTTATTTTTTTCATGATGATTAGGTCAAACCTGACTTAAAAACGAACGTTAAGATTGAATCCAATGCTACGGGCGGTGGGCAACCCCGTTGACTCTAAGCCAATCAGGTTGTCAGAACTGAAACCGAACTGTTCAGGATCCAGGTTAGGCAGTGATTTTTTCAGGATCGCTACGTTGTTGGCAACGGCGTTCAGGCGGATGCCTTTGATAAACAGCGATTTGGGCAGCAGCTTCGTGAAGTCATAGCCAATGCTGATTTGCCGCAGTTTGGAGTAGCTGGCGTCATACAGCACCTGCTCACCTAGGCTTTTTGAGCGACCTACCGAGTAGTAGTCCTGCACAAAGGCCCGAACCGTATTTACCTCGCCTTTAGCATTCACACCAACGCCCACCATTTTGTTGTCGGCATCGCCCCGACCTATGAGCGTCTCTTTCTGCAGACCGTGCCGGAACAGGTTCAGGTTCGTTCCCGAAATAATTTTGCCGCCAATCTTGAAGTCGATCAAGAACGAGAGCGTTAGGCCTTTGTAGTTAAAGGAGTTGGTGATGCCACCCACGTACCGCGGCAGGGCTGAGCCAAATGAAACAGGTGCATCGGTGCGCAGGGGTATCCCATCGGACCCATAAATAATCTGACCCTGTGCATTGCGCTGGTAGCCATAGGTGTACAATTGCCCTAACTCCTCACCCACTACCTGCCGGAGCTGACCGACAAATACGCCATTGCCTACGACGATATTCTCGCCCGGTACGTCGGTCAATAATTTCAGTAGTTTGGTCTTATTATAAGAACCATTCAATATGATGTCCCAGGAGAAATTCCGGCTGCGAACGGGTGCCAGGTTCAATAGTAGTTCAACGCCCCGGTTGCGGCTCTGCCCGTTGTTAATTAGCGTATTGGTGTAGCCGGACGCATCGGACGACTGAGCCGCCACGATCTGATCGCTGGTAACTTTGTTGTAATACGTGAAATCGATGCCTACCCGGTTGTTGAACATCTTCAATTCAAGACCTACTTCTGCTTCAGCTACCCGGCTCGGCTTCAGCGTGGCGCTTGGAACGGTGTTGGATGTAATAAAGCCTACCGGAGAGAGTACACCCGACGGCAAGGCAAATCCAACGGTGTTCACACCGTAGTACAGGTTATTAGCGTAGGCACCTACATCGCCGTCGCTGCCTACTTCGGCGTAGGCCGCCCGGAGTTTTCCGAAATTCAGCCACGAAGGCAGGTTGTTAAAAGCCTGTGAGAACACAAAACTGCCCGTGATCGACGGATACAGAATGCTGCGGTTAGCCGGTGCCAACGTTGAAAACCAGTCGTTTCGGGCTGTAGCGTTAATGAACAGGAAGTCTTTATAGGATAGCTCCAGTGCCCCGTAAAGCGAATTTACTTTGCGCTGGTTGAGGTCATAGAGCGGGTCTTTCAACCGGCCGTTCTGCGGGGTGTACAAACCACGCACGATGAAGTCAGTTATGGCTACGCTGTTGAGGTCGCTCCGGCGGAAGAGCTGGTTGCCCCCCGCATTGAGCGTTACGCCGAAGGCACCAAATGTACGGTTCGCGCCAATCAAAAAGTCGGTGTTGATCTCGCGGAAGCGCCGGGATTCCTGCACGTACTGGCCGTTGACATAACCCGCCACTGCCGACGGAGCCAGCGATGCCTGTCCCGTGGGAAAGTTATAATCCTGATCCCTCACCCAGAAATCCTGCCCCACCCTGCCCTGCAAATACAGCCAATCGGTGAAGTTGTAGCGCGCCGTCAGGTTGCCCAGCAAACGGTCCCGGCGGATGTTCTCAAACTTATTGTTGAGCACAAAGTAGGGATTTGTCCGGTTCATGAACCGCGAATACACAAACTCGTTGCCCGTGGCAGGGTTAATCTGTTTAGCTTCCAGCAGATCGAGCGGCATCGAGTTCGCCAGGGTCAAAATCACCGTTGGCGTACTATTGTCCTGCTGGGCAATTTGGGGTGGGTTTTTGTTGTACTCGTTTGAGTAGTTGATGGTGCCTGTTACGTTCAGCTTGGGTGAGATGTTGTAGCTGAAGCCCAGATTGAGCGTTTTGCGGTTGAAGGTATTATTGCGCGTAATACCTTTATTGTCGAGGTTGGAGACGGAGAGGTTGAACCCACCTTTTTCGCTGCCCGATGAAACGGAGATGGAGTTGGTCCAGGTCATGCCATCGCGATAGAAGGTGTTAATCCGGTTACGAACGGGCTGATAAGGCACCGTTACGTTATCGAATAACACCTGGCTTTGACCGGCGAATTTTTCGCCGAAACTCCACACGCCCGAGGTCGGGTTCGGGGCCGTTGGGCGAACGCCGTATTCCCCCTGCCCGTACTCGTACTGATAATCGGTGTAGTCGAGCGGATGGTCGGAGGTGAAGTTGCTGTTGTAGATCACCCCAATGCCCTGCGAAGAGCCTTTGGTTTTGGTCGTAATCAGGATGGCGCCATCTTTAGCGCGTGAGCCGTAGAGGGCAGCTGCCGTTCCGCCTTTCAGCACCGTCATCTGCTCAATATCGTCTGGGTTGATAGAAGAAAGACCATCGCCCCCGTCGGAGTAGTTATTTCCTGAACGTGCCCCAATCGAACCATCGCTTCCAGCGTTGCCATTGTTCTGACCAAAATTGGTATTGTCGATTGGTACACCGTTAACGACAATCAGGGGATTGTTCTGACCCGGAAAAGATGACTGCCCCCGAATACGAATCTTACTCGTACCGGCTGCCCCCGTGCCTAGGCTGGAAATGTTTACCCCAGCAATTTTACCCTGCAGCGCGTTTACAAAATTAACGGTACGGTTGGTCGTCACCTGCTCGGGATTGACCGTAGCGGTAGCATAGCCCAGGGTTTTTGCTTCCCGTTTGATACCGAGGGCCGTCACGATCACTTCGCTCAGCGTTTGGTCTCCCTCGCCCAGGGTTACATTCATCTGCGTTTGATTGCCGACGTTTACTTCTCGTCCTGAGTAGCCAATGGCGCTAAACACCAGCGTGGCATTGGGAGAAGCGTTTAGAACGAAATTGCCGGCGGCATCGGTCGTTGTTCCAATCTGAGTATTCTTGATCAGAACGTTTACACCGGGAATGGGTTGCTGATCCTTGCCCGACAGGACGCGCCCTGTTATCCGCTGGTCCTGAGCCTGGGCTACGTGGGTGAGCAGACAAAATGCCCAAAAGAGCAGTGTCAACGCACCGGCTCGTGTACATAAAGATTGTTTCATTTGTGCGTAGTTAATAATTAAAAAAAGATCTATTATTTAAATAAAACAAATTAATCTTTGGTAACTTCTACCTTTAAAAGACGATCACCAAACCCATCTACTTTAAGATATCCTGAGTAAACAATGGGGAAACTACTTAAACGAAACGTAGTCCGGTTACTTTTACCGGACTACGTTTCGTTTAAGTAGTTCGTGATCTAGCTGCAGGATGCGTTACGGCTTAGGCTCACCGGCTGAGGTGGCTCCTGCGTTGGTTGCCAGCGAGTTGATCCACGCGGCAATTTTTAGGGCGTCGGCTTTAGGAACCTGCGGCATGGGAGGCATTTCGGTAGAATACTCGGGCCAGTGTTGCGGCTTAGGGTTATAAATAAGCTCTACAATCTGGTCATTGGTGTACCGGCGCTTTGCTACGTCAGCATAGGCAGGACCAACCTGCCGCTTGTTTGCCTGATGGCAGGCCAGGCAGGTGTGGCGCGATAGTAACCCTTTCACCTCATCATACGTGGGAGCTTTTGCCATGGTCACGGCCTGACCTTCAATTAATTTAGGTTTGGCTCCGGGCGTCCCTGCGCCGGTAGCGGCCGATTTGGTTCCCTTAACCGGCGTTCCTTTCTTGCCCGGCACGGATGCCGACGTAGCGGGGGAAGCGGACGTTGCTGGCGCTGCGGCTGTCGAGTTGCGCGTACTTAGGTCACTCATGGCCAGCTTCTGCCCGGTGGGAATGTTGTTGAGCGTGTAATAGGCAATTGGGTGAACGAGCGAATAGGACCCTTCTGCTCCCCGAACACCGTCGAGCGTCAGTTGGTGTATGTAATATTTGCGCATATCGCCAACCACGAGCCGGGCCTTCATACCATCGGCAGAAACTTTCACGCCTTTGAGGGGCAGGGCTTCCTTGTTGACCGTTGGGCTGCCATAAACGGCGTGGTATTTGTAAATAAAGCTCTCGACCCGGTAGGAAGCCAGATCCTCAGCCGATTTGCGGTCAACGGGCTTTGTAAATTCCACTTCGAATCCATCAGGCATGGCTTTTACGCTACGCATCTCAAAAGGCATTCCTCCGCTCCAAACCAATCGCTGCAATCCTTCGCTGGCTTCGCCGGCCGATCCCCAGCCCCGGTTCGTTTCGCCCACGAACAGTGAGCCATCTTTCGCCCAGGCCATTCTAAGCACGCCCGACCGAAAACCGTTGCGTAGTTCGATGGCACCGCCCTGGTACTCGCCGTTCACTTTCTCCATAAATACCCGCGAGATTTTGCTCATGCCTTGGTCGCCCACCAGCAACTGCCCGGCAAACGGTCCAAAGGCACCCTGCGGAATCTCAAGAATCTCGGAGTTCGATATACCCAGAATACCATGGGGCAACCAAACGGCCGGGGTGTGCACATCCGCATCGGGAAACTGCTCTTTCATGGCGTAGAGAAACGTGGGCGTTTCATTGACCACGTTTTCGGGTTTAATAGCCCGTCCGTTTTCATCCCGCCGACGCCGTTCGTCCACTTTAGCAACGAACTGTTCGTTGGTGAGTTTGACGGGCGAATTGGCCATACCCGTCCAGCGTAAACCCGCTGGATGTCCCGTAAATGATCCCTTTGTTACGTGAAAAATACCACCCGATCCCATCCACTCGCCCTGGTTATCGGCGTAGAAAAGTTCGCCATCGTAAATACCCAGTCCGCAGGGGGAGCGCATACCGGTGGCCCAAGGTTGCATGGTGCCATTTTCGCTGATTTTCATAGTCCAGCCCCGCCATGGCACCCGGCTTTCACCCCGCCACCACTCTTCATCACCAAAGGCTACATTGCCCGTCACGAAGAAATTGCCATCGGGCGCTATTTTCGGTCCAAAGCTGTATTCATGGTAGTGCCCCGACAGGGGCCAGGCATAAACCGTCTCGAACACGTCGGCCTTGCCGTTTTTATCGGTATCAACCAGCTTCGTCAGTTCACCACGCTGAGCACAGTAGAGAGCCCCATCTTTGTAGGTAAGACCCAGAATCTCGTGTAGACCCGATGCGAACTTGCGAAAAAAGGGTTTACGACTCGTGGGATTTTCCACGATCCAGATATCGCCCCGGCGCGTCGCTACTCCGAGGTTTCCATCGGGCAGCACGGTTAGACCCCCCACTTCGAGCAGTGTACCTTCAGGGGCTGATACCTTCAGAATTTTATAGAAATCTTCCTCCTTGGGCGACTCCTGCGCCCGCACCGCCAGCATGGTAGCCACGGCAAAAAGAGTTGTTAAGATGCTTTTCATTGGCAGAATGATGGCACCGCACCGGCCATCGGTGCGGTATTATTTATCAAAACAAGATCGAGTAAACCACTTTTCCTTTCACCGGCACAATCAACTCCTGCCGATTGTTGCTGCCCTCCCGAATAGTGGGTCTGGCACCAGCCGCGTCGTCAATTCGTAAATACTCCTGTCCATCGACCAGGTAGAGGCCGTTTTCCATCGCGCTGATGGTGGTGCCACTGGCCAGCCGGGCATACAGATTACCTGCCGGATTTGCTATCGTAACCTCGCGCTGAATCCCCTGGCCATTGGCCAGCACCCGAATTTTGTCGTCTACAGAACTGCCGTAACTCATGTATTTAAACGTAGGGCGGTCGGTGTCGTCGAGTACGTAGCCTTTGGGGCGGTATCCCGAGCCGGTTGTGTCGGCCGTCCAGCTTGCCTGTGGCGACGCGAGTTTGGACAAAAACAACACCGGCGCGCCCATGCGTTGTACCATGCCCATTGGCCGGGAGGAGCCATCGCCCCGTTCGTGCCACATCGGCGTGGCATCCAGGAATGCTCCGCGCCAAACCTGCACCAAGGCTCCTTTATCCAGATCATACGTATAATGCACCTGCTCTGGACTGCCAACCGATATGGCATGGGTTACGCGAATACGCTGGGGTCGGTTTTGGGGGTTTGTGTTACCCGTCGCATTCACGCGGGGTGCATCTACACCCGGAATGTCCATGAAACTACGCAGCACTGTATTGGTCGGCGCGTCGATCATAATTGGGTCGACCTCATCGTTGGAACCACTCGTGGCTTCGGTAAGGAAGTACTCACGAATGCCAGGGCCGGACACGGCTAATCCCAGGTTGGGTTTTTGCCATTCTACGAACTTGGAATAGAATAACTCAAAAGGCAGATCACCCTTGGCTAACGTAACCTTGCCCGTTCGGCTGCCGGGTGCCACAACCGACTGATTGTTGATTTTAAGCATACCCCCGCCACCCGGCGCTCCGAGGTTGAAGCGGTACTCGCCCGGTTCGGCAACGCGGAGCGTGCCGGTATACCGAATCAGGAACTCATTCGGAATGCGAGATCGGAAGAGC
>JAQBNX010000105.1 GCA_028288385.1 Spirosoma sp. | reverse complement strand
TGTTTCCTGCCTGTTGTGTCTAGGTCTATGGAGTAGCACAGTCCATGCTCAGACCGTTTATGCTGGCGAAAACACCATTGAGAAATCTAAATCCCCCGGCTTATACCTGACCGTTCAGGGCGATGGGAAACAGATTGAAAAAGACTGGGAAACCCAGCTCTCAGGCTACGGCCGAATGACCTCATCGCGTGGGCTTTACCGGGTGCCAAATGCCAATATACCAGCCATTTCATCGGAGCCCATCAACCTGGTCAGCACCGTTAAATCATCCCGCAATTCGGCCACGATTTTTGCAGCCTTCGACCTCGGCAGCGGCAATTTCGTTAAGCCGGGTGGCCAGGGCTACTCAGCCGCCGAACAGCTTTTGAAAGACTTTGCCAGCAAGAGTCTTTTTGGACAGGAAGTGCGCACGGCCGAAAGTAGTCTTGAGGAAGCCCAGAAGAACCACCAGAAAATGGTTAAAATGGGCGAGCGTCTCCAACGCGACATGGAGCAGAATGCAAAAGAAAAAGAGAGGCTGCTGAAACGCATGGACGACAATGCCAAAGAACTGGAACAACTCAAAAAAGACCTCGAAACAAACAAGGCTGAGCAGATTAACGCGACAACGGAGTTGGAAAACCGCAAAAAGAACGTTGAAGCGGTGAAGATGAAAAAGAGTTAATTGGCTCAGTTACCTTCCTTGTAAAAAACACGCTTAACCCGTTCACTCACTCCCGTCAGGATTTCATAAGGAATTGTCCCGATCTGCCGGGCCAACTGAGTGATTGTGATGTCGCGGCCAAAAATAATGACTTCGTCACCCTCGGCGGCCGAGGCTGCCGTTACGTCAATCATGGTCATATCCATACACACATTGCCGACGGTGGGACACGGCGTTCCGTTCACCCAAACCGAGCCGATACCATTGCCAAGCCGGCGGTCATAGCCATCCGCATATCCAATGGCCAGCGTAGCAATGCGGGCATTGTGGTCCAGCACACCCCGGCGACTGTACCCCACCGATTCTCCGGCTGGCACCGTTTTGATCTGGCTGATGATGGTTTTCAGCGTACCAACGGGCTGTACGGCGGCTTTGTCGATCTGGCTTGATTCTACCCCATATAGCCCGATGCCTAACCGGACCATGTCTAACTTATAGTCGGGGAAGCGCACGATACCAGCCGAGTTGAGCAGGTGGCGCGTAGGCTGATAGCCCAAACCCAATGTTAAAACGGCCACGCACCGCTCAAAGGTCTCGAACTGCTGCCGGGAAAAATCGTTGAATTGTGCTTCGTCGGCCCCAGCCAGATGGCTGAATACGGTAGCTACCCGTAGGTTCGGTTGTTCGTTCAGGTACGTCACTAAGTCGGGGAGTTCAGACTCCAGAAAACCCAGCCGGTGCATACCCGTATCAATCTTTAAATGGATAAAAACAGGCGAAAGGGAATTTTCATCCACCTGACGCTGCGCCACAAAGCGCCCCCATGCCCGCAGCAGCGTCATGCTATATACCTCTGGCTCCAGGTGATAGTTTAGCAACTGGGCAAATGTTTCGGGACGGTCCGCTGATCCGGCGGGATTCATAACCATGATGGGCAACGTAATGCCATTTTCCCGCAACGATACGCCCTCGTCGGCATAGGCAACGGCGAGGTAGTCGACCCGGTGGAACTGCAGGAGCTGAGCCACCTCAGCACTCCCGCTGCCATAGGCAAACGCCTTCACCATGACCATGATTTTTGTTTGCTGGCCCACCTTTTCCCGGTAATAATTAAGGTTGCTGGTTAGGGCGTCGAGGTTAATTTCGAGCACTGTGCCATGCGCCTTCCGCTGCAGCCAGCTCACGATGCGCTCGAACGAGAAGGGCCGGGCACCCTTTACTAATATGGCCGCGTCGCGCAGGTCAGCAACTGGAAATTCGGCCAGAAACGCCGTTGTATCAGGGTAGAACCGACTGTTGGGGGCAAACAAATGGGCATTGCGGCTCACCACCGGCCCTATCCCAATAAACTGCGTTACGTGGCCAGCCCGCATTAAATCAGCCACCTGGCCGTATAGTTCATCCTCTCGCTGACCCGACTGCAACACATCGGACAGAATGACAATGGTATGATTACGGGTGTTTTGCTGATTCAAAAAACGAAGGGCGAGTTGCAGCCCTGCTACGTCGTTGTTATATGAATCGTCGATCAAGACGCAATTGTTAATACCCTCTTTCAGTTCAAGCCGCATCGACACGGGCCGAAGCCGGTTCAGACGTTGTTGCAGCGCGCTTGCGTCGAGTGTGGTCAGCAATTTAACTGCCATGAGGCAGTGAATCAGGTTTTCCACCGAAGCCGCATCGTCAAAAGGCAACTTAAATGTCTCGGTCTCGCCTGTTTCCCGCCCGGAATTCACCAGGAGAAAACCGTCTTTTATAACCAGTTGATACGTAGCGTTCCGACCCGTGAGCGACCATGTTACCACCCGTAGATTGGGGTTAACGGCTTTCAACAGCAGACGCACCTCCTCGTCGATGTCCGTGTAGTCGGCAGAGTAAATCAGTGTTTCGGCATGAATAAAAAGTCGGAGTTTTTCGGCAATTTTCTGTTTATGGCTCCTGAACCCCTCATCATGGGCCGTGCCGATGTTGGTGAAAATCCCGATTGTTGGGCGGATGATCGCTTCCAGCGCAGCCATTTCTCCCGGTTTAGAGATACCAGCCTCGAATATCCCCAGTGTATGCTGGTTCGTTAGTTCCTGCATCGACAGGGGCACGCCCAACTGCGAGTTGTAACTTCGGGGGCTCTTAGCAATGACAAACTCATTCGGGGGCGGCCACCCAGACAGTAACTGCGCCAGCCACTCTTTCACGATGGTTTTACCGTTGCTGCCCGTGATGCCCACCACAGGAATTGGATTCCCGCGCCGGCTGAACGCAGCCCGACCGAAGGCGGCCCGATGTTCAGCCGCCCAGCTTTGCAGGGCCTGCAGGCTGCTGTCAACCTCACTGAATTGGGCATCGGTATAGGCAGCGAACTCGGCCCGGCGAGCGGGTGTGATGGCCTGGCGTTCAACCACAAAGTGGCGGACGCCTTTTCGGTATAAATCGCCAACGAAGGCATGCCCGTCGTGGTGTTCGCCCCGGATGGCAAAAAACACGGTGTTGGCTGCCTGACTGGGATCGAGCGTCTGTCGGGAGTCGGTCAGCCAAAGGTTGTGTACAGACGGAAGAGGCTCTGTTGTCATAAAAGTCGGCCAGTGGATGAATGAGTCAGCGCGAGCCAATGAACGAATAAGCAGGCACCCGACCGTGTTTTCACATCCAGCCTCGCCGTTTAAAGTAAATGATCTCTCCGACGGCAATAATGGCCATCAATCCCAGCGCCCAGAAATACCCGTTAGCAGTCCGGAGTTCGGGCATATTT
Organism: Spirosoma sp.; assembly: GCA_028288385.1. Lineage (GTDB taxonomy): Bacteria > Bacteroidota > Bacteroidia > Cytophagales > Spirosomataceae > Spirosoma. Next base: position 1,912 of record JAQBNX010000105.1, on the reverse strand, counting down.
TGAAAATTCATGCCGTAGATACCCGCTATGAACGTCAGTGGAATGAAAATGGCAGAAACAATCGTCAGCGTCTTCATCACGGAATTCATGCGGTTGCTGACGATGGAATAATACACATCCATCAGCCCGGCAATGAGTTCCCGATGGGAATCAAGCGTTTCCACTACCTGATTGATGTGGTCGGACAGGTCACGCAAATAAGGCAGCGTTGTTTTATGAACCAACTCTGATTCTTCCCGCAGGAGCGTTCCCACTACGTCGCGCAGCGGATAAACCGTTCGCCGAATGAAAGCCATCTCCCGCTTCAGGACATACAACTGCCCTAGTGTTTGCTGGCTGGCGCGCTGCTGAACGATCAGGTCTTCCAACTCGTCCATCTTATCGCCAATGCGCTCGGTGATGACAAAATAATGGTCGACGATCAAATCAATCAGAGCATACATCAGGTAGTCTGCTCCGTTGCGCCGGGTTTTGCCGGCTGATGCTTTAATCCGCTCGATTACCGGCTCAAATATATCTTTGGTACGTTCCTCCTGAAACGAAATAAGGAATTTTTCTCCCAGCACCAGACTAACGTGTTCTACGTCTATTTCCTGCCGTTGTTTGCTGTGATGGAGCATTTTTAGGGTCACAAACACCACGGCCTCCCCCCCACCGTAGCTGGTGCCATTCGGTTTGGGGGCAGTGGTATCCTGAGACGCAACAGGCAGGATCGACGTATCGTCGTAAAGATCAATTTTGGGTTTTTGCCCAGTGTTCATCACATCTTCGAGCAGCAGGGGGTGCAGGTGATACTGCTGGCCCAGCGCAGCCACAACTTTGGGGTCATGAATGCCATCGACGTCAATCCAGTTAACATAGGGCGTATCTCCCCGGGGTAACTGACAACCGCTCAGTTTACTGCTTTCATCCACATGGTAGTCGGTCGCGTTGTATTCAATGCGTTTGATTTTGATTGCATGTTCAATTTCTTCACCTACGTAAGTGAGCGTTCCGGGTGAGGTGCCGAGAGTTTTCTCGGCCGACCGATAGCGATGGTGTTTCGACATACGTTCGTGGTCGTGAAAAGGGATTTGCGAAAGTTAACCGTATTACTCCGCCCCTTGCTGAAGTGTTCAGAAATTCGTTTTTCCAGCATTACCTAATCAGGCCAGCCCCGAATGGATAACTTACCCGTTTGTAAAAGGACAGCTGGGTACGTTGTAAACATATTGAATACCTAATGCTCCCGCTTCAGAACCAGAAACGACAGTATGTTGTGCAACGCTAAACACTACCAGGCTTATTGAAGAGAGTCGCCCTATCTGGTCCCGTGTGTATCTTTGCCCTATGCAACCAGCCGATATTGCCCTTTCTCCTGCCCTTGCGCACCTCGCCAAAGACCCCGTAATGGCCCGAATTATTGGCGAAACAGATTACCCCAAGTCGTTTATCGATCACGGAGATGCCGGTGCGCCAGACCGTGTGTATAAGGCCTTGCTCGAAAGCATCGTGTCGCAGCAGATTTCGGTGAAAGCGGCCGACGCCATCTTCGCCCGGCTGTGCGGTTTGTTTCCCAACAATTATCCCAGTGCCAATGCGTTGCTGGCGCTGCCTTTCGATGACCTGCGGGGAGCAGGGCTGTCGGGTCAGAAAGCAAAGTACATGCAGAGTGTAGCTGATTTTTCGCTCACAAACCGACTGGACCGGGCTTTCCTGGACGTAATGACCGACGAAGAAATAGTGCAGTACCTGATTCCTATTAAAGGGGTTGGGCGATGGACGGTGGAAATGCTCCTGATGTTTGTACTGGACCGGCCCGATGTTTTCCCCATCGACGATTTAGTAATCCGTCAGCGCATGATGCTCGCTTATCCTGACCACACCAGTGGCCTGACAGCCAAAGCGTTGTATAAAAAACTTCAGGAAATAG
>JAQBNX010000088.1 GCA_028288385.1 Spirosoma sp. | reverse complement strand
ATCATCTCCGAGGGGTCGACCGCAAGAATCTCGCCCACAAAGGCTCTGTATGCTTTGGCATGGCGCATTTCGTCGGATGCAATTACTCCACATATTTTTGACAGTTGCGTGCATCCTGCCTGCTTGGCCAGCGTGGCTGTCCGGCGGTGCGATACGTTCGTGGCTAATTCCTGAAACGACGTATAAACAAAATTGCGGTAGGGATCACGGCCCGTGCCAATATCGAATCCGTCGGCAATGAGGTACTGCGTCGACACTTCCATGGCCCGCATGTTCACGCGTCCCGACAGGTACAGAAATTTGTTAAGCAGGTCGCCGTGGCGGTTTTCTTCGGCCGTCCAGCCCCGGATCCAGCGGCTCCAGCCATTGGCTTCTCCCTGGTCAACACCTTCCATATCCATCAGCCAGGATTCGTAGGTCGGCAGGGCTTCTTCGGTGATGGTGTCGCCAATCAGTACCGCTACGTAATCATAAGGGAGTTCGCGCGTGCTTTCGCGCAATAATTTGACCTCCTCCAGAAAGTTTTCCTGCGTGGCGTCGGGTAGCATATCGGCTGGTTGCCAGTTGGTTTCGATGGGTTTGAGGTAATCACCCATCGACGTTTCTATTTTCTCGCCGACGAAACGCATCACGTCCAAACGGCTATTTGATAAAGCCATAAGAAATCTATAAGGGATAAACGGGAACGCTAATTTTTGGCAAGTTACGGTTTAAATAGAGGGCAGATTTAGCTGGGTTCACCTTTTTCTGCCAAACCGAAACGCCATGATTGCTACTTTTAAGCCAAAATTAATAGCTGGGGTGCCAGAACGTACCAGACGGCTTGTATGAAAAAACTATTGGATTACGTCCTGAGCTGCGTTTACCTTCTCTATTTTGGATTGGTATTGCTGATATTTCATGTCTTGCAGGTGGTGGCTTTTCACCTGTTCGGCAAAGAGGCCCATAAGAAAACAGTAGACGTAATGAACGGGTTCATTGCTTACGGTTGGTATCTGACGGGGAGCCACATCCGATATCGGCAATTGACGGAACTGCCCACCAACCGGCCGATTATCTTTGTGGCCAACCACCAGAGCATGTTCGACATCTCGCCCATCATCTGGTTTCTGCGTCGGCATACACCTATTTTTGTGTCAAAAATAGAACTGTCGCATGGTATTCCGGCTATATCGTATAACCTGCGTAAAAGCGGTGCCGCCCTCATTGACCGTAAGGACTCCAAGCAGGCTATTGCCGAAATTTCACGGCTGGGTAAACACATTCAGGAGAAGAAGCACTCGGTCGTAATTTTCCCCGAGGGAACGCGCTCAGCGTCGGGACAGATGCGGCCCTTTGCCACGGGGGGCGTAGCTGTGCTGCTCAAACGGGCACCCGATGCGCTGGTGGTGCCGATTGTGATTCGGGGAACAGGCCATTTTAATCCCAAGGGCCTGTTCCCGCTCCGGTCTTTCTCCCCCATGTCCTGGACGGCACTCCTGGGTATCGAACCCACCGGACAAACACCCGAAGTTATCGTTCAACGGGCGCAGGAAGCGATTGTAGAGGAGCTGGCAAAGCCGATATAATCTATTGACCTGCTAAAACAGGGACACTAACCATTACCTGGGTAGCTTAGTTACTACGTACTGATTCAATGGGCAGTTCTTCTGTTGTTGCAGGGCTTTAATCACGGCAGCGGCATTGACCCGGGCTCCGGCTGCATTGGTATGCGTGTGGTCTTTGACGAAGTAGGTAGTCTGTAGTTTTGCTGAGTCGCCCATGGCATCGTATTTTTTGGCTACCAGTTCATTCAGATCAAGGAAGTACGCTCCCTGCTTTTTGGCCACCTCCGATGCCCACTTTCCGTAGCTGTCGCTTGCCCGCACTACTTTTCCGGCCGTCCAGACGTTGCGCGGCACCAGCGACACCACAAGCGGTATGGCGCCCTTAGCTTGGGCGTCTGCTACGTATTTTCGCAGGTACCATCCGTAGGTATGGACAATCTCATGCTTTTTGGTGAGCATGTTATCGATGGTCTCTGTTTCATCGCCAATGCCTTTGAGCGAACCACGGGCACGGCTCGTATCGTTGATGGCCCCGCTGTCGTTATGGCCGAACTGCATCATCACAAAATCACCGGGCTTCAGCTTCGTCAGAATACGGTCCCAGCGTCCCTCCGTCAGGAACGTGCGGCTGCTTCGCCCACCAATGGCGTGATTTTCGATTTTTAGGCGTGTCGTGTCGAAATGAGCATCAATGAAATGGCCCCAGCCCCACATGCCGCCCTCTCCTTTGTCGCTGGAGTTTTTAACGGTCGAATCACCGATGAGGTAGAGCGTCGGGCGGGGCGCCTGTATGGCCGCAAACAGAAGAATAGCTGCTAACATCAGCCATGCGTATACCAGGGATTTCGTATGCATGCGTGGTTGAAGGAGACTTTGTGTTATAAAACACCTGGCTGCCCGGTTTATAACCAAACCATCACCATGATTTTCTTAAACGCTACAAACGCCCACCCGTATGCAATAAAATACTTACAACCCGAACTTCTCCAGACGCCGGTACAAAGCCTGCCGGGATAGACCAAGTTCCCGCGCTACGTCGGTGATGCTGCCCCGGTATTTGTGCATGGTCTGCTGAATCAACTGCCGCTCCATATCTTCTAAATGCAGCGTTTCGTTTACAGGCGACATGGCTGCTGAGGCATCCTTGCGGAACACAAAATCGGATGGCTCCAGCGCCTTGCCCTGCCCCAGAATAACGGCCCGCTCAACGGCGTGCTGCAACTCCCGGACGTTGCCCGGCCAGCGATACTGCTTCATTTCGGTGAGCAGGGCGGGGCTGATGGTGGCTGTGGGTCGGTTATATTGTTTAGCGTATTTTTTAGCAAAATGCTCGGCCAGCGGTCCAATGTCGGTTGGTCGTTCGCGCAGGGGAGGCAAGCTTAATTCGATGGTGTTGATCCGGTACAGCAAATCCTGCCGGAACCGCACGGACGAACCAGCCCCTTCGGTCAGGTTGGCGTTGGTGGCGCAGATGAGCCGCACATCAACGGGTCGGGCTTTGTTGCTGCCAACCCGCGTTACCTGCCGTTGCTGCAAAACAGTGAGCAGTTTGGCCTGCTGACCGGGTGTCAGGTTACCAATCTCATCCAGAAAAATGGTGCCGCCATTGGCTTCTTCAAATCGCCCGGCGCGGTCTTCGCGGGCGTCGGTAAAGGCTCCTTTAACGTGGCCAAATAACTCACTCTCGAACAGGCTTTCGGTCAGTGCTCCCACATCTACGCTCACAAACGGCCCGGCGTGCCGGCCAGACTGCTCATGAATAACCCGCGCGATCAGGTCTTTACCGGTGCCATTCTCACCCAGAATCAGGACGTTGGCATCGGTGGGGGCTACCCGTTCAACGGTGTCCAGGATAGGACGCATGGCAGAGCCAATGATGTTGGTTGGCCGGGCGGTTCGGGTAGGCGTTTCGGTTCCTGCCTGTTTGTTTGGCTCAGCAGTCGGGCCGTTTCCGGCTGGCTTACGGATAGCCCCCCGAATGGTTTCCAGGAACTTGTCGTTCTGCCACGGCTTAAGGACAAAATCGGCGGCCCCGGCTTTAATGGCCCGAACAGCCATTTCTACGTCGCCATAAGCCGTAAACAACACTACCCGTGCGGTGGGATCGATGTCGAGGATACGGTCGAGCCAGGCAAAGCCTTCCCGCCCACTGCTAACATCGCGCTGAAAGTTCATGTCCAGCACAATGGCGTCGTAGCGGTTTGTATTTAGTAAAAACGGCAGTTTCTCGGGATTCTTCTCAATGTCTATCGTATTCACATGCCGTTTGAGCAGCAGCCGGGCTGCCAGCAGTACGTCAGGGTCGTCGTCAACGAGGAGGAGTTTGGCATCTTGCATAGTTCAAAGATAATCGGGGCGGAGGAATGTTGCACCTAGTTCGGGTTGAACGGCAGAATGGCGTTTTCTTACGTACTTTGAGCGGTATGAACTCAACGACCCCCTGCTGTCGGATACGTAACGTTGAATCAATTTTCTTCCGTAAGAATGCCCGGCTTCCCGCAACGACTATCTCTGACACCTCTACCTGACCGTTGGTTTTACGCCCTTGTCACCGTCGGTGTTCTCTTAAACGCCACGGGTCTGGTGCCGCCCATTCTGGAACCAGACGGTGCGCTGTACGCCAGCATCAGCAAAGTGATGACACAGTCGGGCAACTTCGTCTATCTGTACGCCGTTGGCACCGACTGGCTCGATAAACCCCATTTCCCATTCTGGATAACGGCTATAAGCTTCCGGGTTTTTGGTACCAATACATTCGGGTATAAATTTCCGGCTTTACTATTCTTCCTGACCAGTGTTCTCTACACGTACCGGTTTGCCCGGTTCATATATCCCAAACTCGTTGCGCAGGTAGCCGTGCTGGTATTGCTGACGGCTTTCCATGGTGTACTCTCTAATGCCGATGTGCGGGCTGAGCCATACTTGATGGGGCTGATTATGGGGGCAGTGTATCATTTTTGGCGGGTGTATGAGGCCAATGGCGGTCGTCATGATTCCACTAGTTTGAGGCATCTCCTGCTTGGCTCGCTGCTGACGGGCTGTGCCCTCATGACCAAAGGGGTGTTTGTGCTGGTGCCCATTGGTGCGGGCCTGGTGCTGCACTGGCTCCTGATGGGCCAGTGGCGCGAACTGCTGAAACCTCGCTGGTATGCGGCTCTTATCCTGTCATTTCTATGCACACTCCCTGAAATTTATTGTCTATACCAGCAGTTCGATGCCCATCCTGATAAGATCGTTTTTGGGCAAAGAGGTGTATCGGGTATTCGGTTTTTTTTCTGGGACAGTCAGTTTGGCCGGTTCTTCAATACGGGTCCCATTAAAGGAGCCGGCGACAAATTTTTCTTTGTCCATACGCTATTGTGGGCGTTTTTGCCCTGGTCGCTGCCGCTCTATGCTGGTGTGGGGCGGGCACTGGCAAGGTTGGTGAAACGACGAAGCCCTGCGCCTGACGCGATCGGCGCCAGTCTGGCTTTGCCCGAGTACGTAACGCTGGGATCAGGTCTGGCTACGTTTGCCTTGTTTTCGTTGTCGGGTTTTCAGTTGCCGCACTACATGAACATTGTTTTTCCGTTCTTCGCCATCCAGACGGCACAGTTTCTGGTCAACTTAAAACCAGCTTCGCTACGTTGGTGGACGCTTGGTCAAACAATTATTGGGTTGGTCTTGAGTCTGCTATCTATTGGTTTGTTAATCATTGTCAGCCCCAATCAACTGGGGCTGGCCCTGGGTGGGGTACTCACTATTTTATTGATTACGTTCGGGTTGTTTCGCCACAATAATCTGGGCTCGCTGGTAGGTCGAATGGTTGGTACGATGCTGGTGCTGGCGGGGGTTCTGAATCTGTTTATATACCCAACCCTGATGCAGTACCAGGCAGGAATGATGGCCGCACGCTACGTTAACGAACAGCCAGGCTTGGTGCAGCACCCCACGCTGCTGTATATGCCCGGTACGGGCGTTGGCGGGGGAAGTTTCTGGTCGTATGAATTTTATGCACGGGGCCAAACCCGCTACGCTCGCTCCGATTCGGTCCTGCTGGTTCAATTACAGCGTGGACCGCAGCCGGTATTCACCACCGCTGAATTAGCCGATTCGCTCGTAGCCCGGGGTTTCGATGTTCGGCGAATGGCCGTATTTCCGTATTATCACGTCAGCCAGTTGTCCTATGCGTTTTTGAATCGCGACACGAGGGCCACTACGTTACTGCCGTATG
>JAQBNX010000087.1 GCA_028288385.1 Spirosoma sp. | reverse complement strand
TGTACCTGGACGAAATTGCGGGTCCGGACTACGCGGGTTCGGGTAACATGGGGATGCTGGACATTGTCGACGGGCTCAAATGGGTCCATGACAACATTGCCCGGTTTGGGGGCGATCCGGCCAATGTCATGATTTTCGGCGAGTCGGGTGGGGGAGCTAAAACCTCCTGTCTGTATGCCATGCCGGCGGCTGCCCCTTATTTCAATAAAGCCTCTATCGAGAGCGGTCCTGGCGTTCGGATGACACCCAAAGAGACGGCTGCCGAAACGACGGCCCTGCTGCTCAAAGAACTGAATATCGCACCCAAAGACTGGCGAAAACTACTGGACGTTCCAGCGGCTGATTTGCTAAGCATGCAGGGAAAACTGCCGTCAGTGGCCCCATTCCAGGGAAAAAATATAAAACAGGGACTCACGCAGCGCAGGGTAGGTGGGTTCAGTCCGGTAGTTGATGGAAAGGTGCTACCGCATCACCCCTTTGATCCGACGGCTCCGGCCATCTCCCGCAACAAACCCCTGCTGGTAGGCTGGAATGAAGATGAATTCACCTTTTTTGCCTGGGAGCGTAAGGATACTGAGTTTGCTAAACTTGATTTTGAGGGCTTACAGAAAAGGCTGGAACCGCAATTTGGCGAAGACACGCCAAAAATCATTGACACGTACCGTAAAGCCCGTCCCGAGGCTACCGCACCGGATATTTATATCGCCGTTTCGTCCATTACCATGATGGGTCTGGGCTCGGTAGACATTGCCGAAAAGAAAGTAAAACAAGGCGGGGCACCGGTTTATCTTTACAATTTCGGCTATAAGTCGGAGAAAAAGATTCCTGGTACGGATTATGCTATGGGTACGCCCCATGCCATGGACATTTCATTCAAGTTCAATAATGAGATTCCGCCCCGCGACGGTTCGCAGCCAAAAGAAAGCTTCTTTGGCGGCAACCGACCCGAACGGTTTACGGCCTCTCACCACTTCGCCGAACTGTGGACGACCTTCGCCCGAACGGGCAAACCAACGGCAAAAAATGTCCCGGCATGGCCCGCCTACAATCTCAACAATCGGCCAACCATGCGGATAGACGCCACCTGCGAAGTCATCAATAACCGCTTCAGCCAGGAACTGGCCATGTGGCGATCTATCGACGTATTTTAAATCCTCAAGGGTGCCATACAGTGCCCTTATTCCATACGTACTAACAACTGGTATGAAGTCTGCGTGCTGCATCCTTTTGGCCTTTCTCGATGGAGTTATATTATTGCTGTCTCACGGATTGGCAGCGCAACATCCGTCTTCTCATGAACGGGTGTAGCTGTAGACGGGGCCATCTATGTGGCCGATTATGGTAACGATCGCATCCAGAAGTTCAGCCCAGTTCATACGGGATTGGGAGGCCTATTGGGCGGAGCGGCACCGTCGGTACTACAACTGGTAGCGCCCCTGTATGACTGCTCCAGTGGGGCCTTTAGCTTCATGACCCAGGCAGGCAACAACTTGGGAATACCCTCCGCCCCCATCGAGTATATGGCCGCTGGCATCACGGGCTGGACCACCAACCCCAACCAGTTCGTTGACAGGGAACTGCGCCAGGCCGCTGATGACCAGCCCATTACCCTGTGGGCCCGCCAGAATGGGCAGACTGTGCATTACGTGTGGAACATCCAGACCACTTGCCCGGTTTCAGTAAGAACAAGGTATAACGAGTGCGCTGGCTTGTTGGTAGCGTTGAGTTGTGCGGCTTTATTGCCACTACTGATTAGCCATCTAATCAAAAACCTAAGTTTTGAAGTTTGATCTTAATTTTGCTAATGCGCTACCAAACGTATATACAGCACTGTGAGAGAAAAAAGCTAGACTTCTGAAGTTGCCCTGGAAGTGTTGGGATTCAGCTTGTTTATGGGCATGATAAAGGATAAAACAGAGAATGTTCAAGCTTTTTAATCAAAGTTAGCCGGGTGTTCTAGTGAATTAATAGGACAGTTAGGTGTCCTATAATAAGAATTATATGGATCGACGGCTATTTCTACTGCATACCTACACTTTCTGACGTATAGTGTGTTTATTGCTTAGCTTTTAACCCACAACAAGGGTAGAAGAGGGGAATAAAGCTATGAAACGCCTTTACTCATTACAGGACACAAACGTGTTGCCAATGGCACAACACGGTTAACCTGCAAATCACCATTCGGCCTGTTCGTTAGGCAACCTACATAACAATGAAGAAATTCTTACGGGAAAATGGTTTATCCCTGACGTTTGCCGTGCTAACGCTGGCGACCTTAGCGGGTCAGATTCTGGTGGGTTGGCATGAATTTAATAATGAATTGAACGAGTACGGGCGGTTGCCCCTGACCCTAAAAGAGTATCTCTCCAGTGGTCACTGCATTGAAGGTGTTTTTGAAAACTGGGAAAGTGAGTTTCTGCAAATGGGTCTCTATGTGGTATTGACCATTTGGCTCTTTCAAAAGGGTTCTTCCGAATCTAAACCCCTTGATGGTCCTGCCCCTGTAGATCGCGAACCGTCGCCCACGCGGCCCGGTGCACCCTGGCCCGTTCGGCAGGGGGGCTGGGTTTTGAAACTGTATGAAAACTCCATGGGCATCGCCTTTTTTACCATGTTTGCCCTGACTTTTTTATTTCATGCAATAGGTGGCGTAAAAGCCCATAATACCGAAGAGGCTCTAAAAGGAAAATCGGATATACTCACACTGTGGGAGTTTATGGGTACGAGTGAGTTTTGGTTTCAATCGCTGCAAAATTGGCAGAGCGAGTTTTTGTCCGTGCTATCAATTGTCGTTCTTTCAATCTTCCTGCGCCAGAAAGGATCACCTGAATCCAAACCCGTTGATACCGCCAATGCTGAAATGGAGGATTGAAGTCAATACGTTGAAAGTTAAAATTTTCAGGAGCGAGCCAACGAAATGATACCTGACCTATGCATGATTAACGGTACGTACCCGGCTTAACCGAAATTAAGTAAACCTAGTAGAAGAGTCGCAGCCGTCAGCCTGCTACGTTAACAAGTCTTTCATTACTAAAAGACGGGCTACCGACGTGTTAGTCGCTCAGTTATAGGCGTACCCCCAAGTTCAACTTTATATAACGGAAATAGCCACACCCAACCCGGCAACAATGCGTGACTCTTAACAAGGATTTGTGCGGTAGGGTGTAGGTTCCTAAAACAGAAAGGTCAGTTTGCTCGATTTCATCAGCGATGTATCAGGGTGTTGGTTTGACCTATTTAGCCTCATGTTACTACTAAGTTGTTAGACCAAACGACCGTATCGGGTACGGACCAGTGTCATTTCTTATAATCTCCTGCACAGATAAACCCGCTGACAGGCCCAATTAAGGAGCAATGGAGCAAAAAAAGGTGCTCTAATCTTTGTATTGCTGAATGCTGCAGGGGGCAACTCTTGCGCCAATTTGGAGATGAAAACCACCCAATGGGCAAGGTAAATTTTCAGCTTGTCTAAAAAATCTAAATCCATACAAGTCTGAATTCCGTAGATGACATGGACCTTTCACTAAAAGGGGGTCAAATTAATATACTTAATGAAATTCGATATGAGCAAGCAACAGCAATCATCGGGCCTGACAACGCTGCCGGGTGACATGGAGCCGGTCATGGTTGGCCGCCGGTTGTTTCTGCGGTATGCCGGGGCTTTTGCCGCTGGTGGCGCCCTGATAGCATCCTGCAAGAATGCAGTAGAGAATCCAACTACTGTTCCTGCAATGGGTACAACAGTCGATCTGGGCACGGGCGACACGGGTATTTTAAATTACGCCTACGCCCTGGAGCAATTGGAAGCCGCTTTTTATACCCAGGTTATTGCTTCGCCCTACGCCAGTATGCCAGCGGCCGAAATGACACTGCTAACCGACATCCGCGATCACGAAATCATTCACCGCGAATTTCTCAAGGCAGCCCTTGGTACCATGGCAATTGGTGCGCTGGTGCCGGATTTCAGCAAAGTAAATTTCGCCGACCGCACTAGTGTGTTGAGTACGGCTAAAGCGTTTGAAGACCTCGGCGTAGCTGCCTACAACGGAGCGGGTAACCTCCTTAAGAGTGCAGACCTACTGCTGGTCGCTGGAAAAATTGTATCAGTCGAAGCACGTCACGCAGCCGCCATCCGCGACTTGCTGAACCCTAAATCGGCCGATTTCGCCGGCGACGACGTAGTGACGACTACTACCGGTCTCGACGTAGCAACTAAGCCAGCAGCCGTGTTGCCTACCGCGCAGCCGTTTGTGAAAACGCCAATCTCCGGAGCAAATCTTCCCGTATAAATCTGACAAAGCCTTATGAATCTGTTCAAT